>JACQUC010000265.1 GCA_016210495.1 Chloroflexota bacterium | reverse complement strand
GGTGCGGAAGTGGCTCAGTGGTAGAGCATCTCCTTGCCAAGGAGAGGGTCGCGAGTTCGAATCTCGTCTTCCGCTCCCATCAAGCTAGTGGGCTCTTCACTGAGAGCCCTTTTTTATGCTATAATGAGTTGAAGACGCCAGCATGTCTGCTAGGTGTCTCTTTGCAGGAGTGCTTGTAGTGAAGGTTTCAACAGAAAGGATACCTGACAGCCAGGTCGTACTGACCATCGAGGTCGAGCCCGAGCGCGTCGACAGGTACGTCGAGCGGGCCTACCGGTCCCTCGTCAATCGGGTCAACGTCCCCGGGTTCCGCCGTGGCAAGGCGCCGAGATTCATCCTGGAAAGAGTGGTTGGCAAGGAAATGCTCCTCCACGATGGTCTGGAGAAGCTGGTGCCCGACGTTCTTGCGGAGGCTATGCAGGAGGCGGACGTCACGCCTGTTGGCGAGCCCAAGCTGGAGGTCGTGCAGGAAGATCCTCTCATCGTGAAGGCCACCGTGCCGGTGCGCCCCACCGTGGAGTTGGGCAACTACAGGGATGTCCGGCTGACCAAGGAGCAGCCGGTGCTCGAGGAAAAACAGGTCGCCGAAGCCATCGAGCGCCTGCGCGAAGAGCACGCCAACTTGCTGCCGGTCGAGCGTTCGTCACAGATGGGCGACACTGTGACCATCGATATCGAGGGCCATACCCTTGGCGAGTCGCTGCTGGAAGGCGTGGCTGGCGGGACGCTGGTGGCCAGCGAAGGCACACGATTGCTCAGCAGCAACAACGTGGATTACTTGCTGAAGCCTCAGCCCGAATCGCCTCTTGCCGGCCTGACCGAGCAGATGGTGGGCATGGCACCGGGCGAGGAGCGGGAGATACGCTTGAACCTGCCCGCCCATTATCCCGAGGAGGAGATGAGGGGCAAGCCCGCCGTCTTCAAGGTTAAGGTGCATGCCATCCGAGAGAAGCAATTGCCGACCCTCGACGACGAGTTTGCCAAGACGCTGGGCGACTTCGAAACCTGGGAGGCCTGCGAAAAGGCCATCCGCGAGGGGTTGCAGAAAGGCCTCGAACAGCAGGCGGAAGAACGGCTGACCGATACCATCGTCAAGACCATTGTGGATCGTTCCCACGCCGAGTTTCCGCCGTCCGTCGTCGAAGCCCAGGTGGATCGGATGGTCGAGAGGCTTGAGGATAACCTGAAGCGGCAGGGGCTTACGTTGCACAAGTATCTCGATATGATGAGGCAGACCCGCGACGAGATGCGCGAGAGTATGAGACCCGAGGCGAGGAAGCGTGTTGAGACCTCCCTGGTTCTGCTGGAAGTGGCGAAGGCCGAGGGCCTGGAGGTCGCTCCCGAGGAGATCGACGCCGAGATCGAGCGCATCGTCGGACAGGTTGCCCAGGGCGCCGACAAGACGCGCACTGCTTTGAACAGTCCTGACATGCGGGAGCGGCTCGAGTCCGGCTTGATGGATCGCAAGCTGCTGCAGCGCCTCGTACAGATCGCCACGGCCGAGGAGGAAGGGGAGCCTGACGTTGGCGGCAAGAGCAAGTCCGAGGGAGGATCTGTAGAGACGGAGGAGCCGGCCTCCGAATAGCACTATCCAATGACACATCGGTAACTGTTGAGGAGAACCATCGATGAACAACGTTTATGGCAGCCTTGTCCCCATGGTCATCGAGAGCACGGGGAGAATGGAACGGGCTTTTGACATATACTCGCTCTTGCTCAAGGAACGCATCGTGTTCCTGGGCACCCCCATCGACGACAACATTTCCAATCTGATCGTTGCTCAGTTGTTGTATCTCGACCGGGAGGACCCGGACAAAGATATTCATCTGTACATCCACTCGCCGGGCGGCGTCATCACGTCTGGTCTGGCAATTTACGATACGATCCAGCTCATCAGGCCAGGCGTTTCCACCATCTGCGTGGGTATGGCGGCGAGCATGGCCACAGTGCTTCTGGCCGCCGGCTCGAAGGGCAAACGCTATGCCCTGCCCAACGCCACGGTGCACATCCATCAGCCGCTCGGTGGCGTTCAGGGCCAGGCTGTGGATATGGAAATCCAGGCGAGGGAGATACTCCGCCTGCGGAAGCTGATCAACGACATCCTGGTTAGGCACACCGGCCAGGATGAGGAGCGCATCATCCGCGATACGGATCGCAACTTCTACATGAATGCCGAACAGGCCTTAGCCTACGGTATCGTGGACGAGATCCTGACAAAGAAGTAGGGGCGCGTTGAAACGCGCCCACGGTGCAGGTTCAACGCGCCGTTATCTCGCGCGGCTTGCCGCGCCCATCCGGGTGTAAGGTCGGGAGGAGGTAGCTCACGAATGGCGACAACACGGGGTTCGAGAGGACAATATCATTGCTCGTTTTGCGGCAAGGGACAGGAGCAGGTGCGGCGGTTGATCGCCGGACCGGGAGCGGTCTACATCTGCGATGAGTGCGTGGACCTTTGCCGCGAGATAATCGACGAGGAGCATAGCCCGACCCCGAGGACGAAGACTCAGTACAGCAAGATACCGACTCCCCGGCGGATCTGCGAGCTGCTGGATCAGTACGTCGTGGGCCAGGAGCGCGCCAAGAAGGTGCTCTCGGTGGCGGTTTACAACCACTATAAGCGCATCAACGCCGGTGCGCAGATCGACGACGTGGAGCTCCAGAAGAGCAACATCCTGCTGCTCGGGCCCACGGGATGCGGCAAGACCTTGCTGGCTCAGACGCTGGCGCGAATCCTTGACGTTCCTTTCTGTATCGCCGACGCGACGGCGCTGACCGAGGCCGGCTATGTCGGCGAAGACGTGGAGAACATCCTGCAGCGACTTATTCAGGCCGCCGACCTGGACGTCGCTCGGGCGGAGCGCGGCATCGTTTACATCGACGAGATCGACAAGATCGCGCGCAAAGGCGACAATCCCTCGATTACGAGGGACGTGTCCGGCGAGGGCGTGCAGCAGGCATTGCTGAAGATCATCGAGGGCACCCTGGCCAACGTGCCGCCACAGGGCGGAAGAAAGCATCCTCACCAGGACTTCATCCAGATCAATACTGGCAACATACTGTTCATCTGCGGTGGCGCCTTCGAGGGGCTGGATAAGATCGTGGCTGACCGCATCGGCTCCAAGCGTACCATCGGCTTCAGGAACGAGCTGAGGAGCAAGGAAAAGGAGCTGGAGGAATCTGCGCGGCTGCTCCAGCAAGTGACCTCCGACGACCTCCTCAAGTACGGCCTCATCCCCGAATTCGTTGGGCGGCTACCAGTCGTGGTCAGCGTGGACCCCTTGGACAAGCACGCGTTGACGAGGATCCTGACCGAGCCCAGGAACGCCGTGATCAAGCAGTACGAAAAGTTCATGGCGCTGGACAAAGTGGAGCTGGTCTTCACGCCGGAGGCTTTGGAGGCGGCGGCCGACCGGTGCATGCGCCTGAAGACGGGGGCGCGTGGTCTCAGGACGATCATTGAGGAAGTCCTGCTGGATGTGATGTACGAGATTCCGTCCCGCGGCGATGTCAAGAAATGTGTTGTCAACGCCGAGACCATCCTGCACAAGAAGGGCCCGATCCTTGTCACCAAAGGCGACCGTGTCACCGAGTCGAGTGCCCAGGAGTTGACGACGGAATCGGCGTAGCGGCATCGGGGCTGGGAGGCGGCCCAGTCCCCTCTCCCTCTGGTAGGGGGTTAGGGTGAGGGCCGCCCTAGCCGTGGTCCGTCGGCCGCCCCTGAATGATCTCCACGGCGTGCAGGAGGACGGGGGATATTACCTCCATCATCTCGCGCACCGCCTTGGGACTTCCCGGTAGATTCACGATCAGCGTTTGCCCACGCACGCCTGCTGCCGCGCGTGACAGCATCGCCCGCGGCGTCTTCTTCAGGCTCTCCAGCCGCATCGCCTCGGCAATGCCAGGCGCCTCTTTGTGCAGCACAGCACGGGTAGCCTCCGGCGTGACGTCACGCGGGCTCAGGCCCGTGCCACCCGTGGTCAGCACCACGTCCAGATTCAGCACGTCGGCCCATCTTCTCAGCGTCGCAGCGATGACGTCTGCCTCGTCGGGCACTATCTCATAAGCGGCCACCTCGGCGTGCACCGCCCGCAGTGCGCTGCGTATCTCCTCGCCGCTCTTGTCCTCCCGCTCGCCGCGAGACCCTTTGTCGCTGATGGTCAATATGCCGATCTTCATACGGTTCAGACCCTCCGATAGCCAGCTAACAAAATTATAGGCGACCGCCATAACCATTGGCAATCGGTATCGTAGCGCCCGCGATACCATTCATCCAAGCCCTCTGCTAATAGCCTTGACACCCGTAGCCGCCCCCTTCAGGGTGCGCGTGCCTGTTCGTGTGCCGCGGGGGCCTAATCTGTGGTGTGCGCGTGCTGTGGCGACGCCGTCCCGACGCTGGCCTGGTACAGCAAGGGCGCGCGCACCCTGAAGGGTGCGGCTACGAGCGCGTCCGCCCGGTCCCCGGCCCCTGATCCCCAATCCCCGATCGCGCGCCATTGGCAACCGTTCTCTTTTGTGCTAGAATGGCAGCATCGATGGCTTTCGGCGTGGGCGTCGCCTCCGGGCGACCATCGACAGGTGGAGGATGCCGTCGCAGAGCGCAGACGAAGAGCTAGGTTACTTGGGGAATATCCGTCCCGCGGTCGAGCGGGAGGGCAGTGCTGCTGTGGACTCCGGCGCCGCGGACTCGACGGCTTCCGTCCAGGAGTACAGTTCGGGCACCAGAGCGCAGCCGGCCAGATCGGGCCTGACGATCAGCGACGGGTTCAGGTTCGGCTGTGGCTTTATTCTGGCCTTTGTCGCCTTCTATTTTGCCGCCATCATACTGGTGACCGGCTCGATATTGCTCGCCATGCTGCTCAACGTCCCCGTGCCGGCTCCATTGCTTCAACCACTCAAGCTGCTGATCGCGTTGTTCGGCTAACCTTACGTCCCCTCTTTCTCGACCTCGTGGGCCAGCAGAATCGCCTCGGCTATCTCGCGCATAGAGCGACGTGTGTTCATGGACAGCTTTTGGATCTTGCGAAAGGCCTCCGCCTCCTTCAGACCCTGGCTGTCCATAAGGATGCCCTTGGCGCGCTCCACGAGCTTGCGCGTTTCCAAGGTCTCGCGAAGGCTGTTGGCCTCCTTCTCCATCGAGCGGAACTCCTTGAAGCGCGCCAGCGCGATCTCTATGGCCGGCACCAACTCGGCCTCTCGGAACGGCTTGACCACGTATCCGACGACCCCCGCCTCCTTGGCGCCGTCGACGAGCTCGGTCTGGCTAAACGCCGTCAGCAGCAGGACCGGTGCGATGCGCTCCTCGGTCAGGATCTTTGCGGCCGCTATGCCGTCCAGATCTGGCATCTTGATGTCCATAATTACCAGGTCCGGCTTGATCTCACGGGCCAGGTTCACGGCGCTGATGCCATCGCCGGCCTCGCCAACCACCAGGTAGCCGAGTGCTGTCAGCATCTCTTTCAGGTCCATGCGGATGATAGATTCGTCGTCAGCGACGATTACCCTTGTCTTGGCCAACTTCTATTCTCCTCCTCATACCGAATTGGCCGTCCGCCCCCACCTCGCCAGCTACGCGCCGACGAAAAGTGTGTTTCCATTCGTCAGACGGAACTTCGGGAACGTTACGAGAGCCGTCACGCCGCGTCTTGTCACGCCGTTGCTGCACGAAAGGTCAAACTTGCCTTTCAGGTCCTCGGTCACCAGCGTCTGCACAATCTGCAAACCCAGGCTGGCGTTCTTGGACATCGAGAAGCCTGGCGCCAGTCCCCGGCCGTTGTCGACGATCTCCACGGTCATGTCGTTGCCGTTGTCCCGCAGGTTCACACTGACCATTCCCTGAGTGCGGGCACGTCCCTCGAAGCCGTGCTCTACCGCATTTTGGAGCAGCTCGTTCACGATCAACGCGCACGACGTAGCCTGCTGAGCGGGCAGGTACACGCTGTCGCCCTCGAGCACGAACTTGATGCGTCGCTCGGGGTCCAGAATGCTTTGCACAACCTCGTTGATGATGCGCTGGCACACCTCTTTGATGTCGATCACGCTCGATTCGTCTTGAGACAGGAACTCGTGCACAACCGCTATGCTCAAGATGCGGTTGATGGTCTGGTTTAGCATGTCGCCCACGTCGTCGGCCAGAGTGCGCCTGGCCTGCAATCGCAGGAGCGCCGCGATGGTCTGCAGGTTGTTCTTCACCCGGTGATGAATCTCGGCGATCATCGCGGACTTGATCTTCAACTCGCGTTCTTTGCGGCGTTCCGCGGTGATGTCGTGAATCACCACGATCGCCCCGTCGATCTCGTCCCGTGACGGCAGAAACCTCGCTCGCCACGAGCTGGAGCGCGATGCCATCAACGGGATCGCCTTCTTTACCCAGGTGAATGGGCCTTCTGTTACCATCTGCTCGACACAAGCCCCGTTTTCCAGGGCTTTGAACACCACCGATTCGTCGGTGCGGAGGTCGCCGATCTTGGTGTGCAAAAGGCTTTGCGTATAATCGAGTTTTCTATAAAGGTTCTCGGCAATGCTGGATATATACAATATGTCGCCGGTGCTGTCAACGATCAAGGGGCCATCGTGTTCCCCCAGCGGCGCGATGTTGCGCCCACCGTCCAGTTCCCCTCGCAGCACCATGTCGCGCAACTGAGTGATGGCTCTACGGAAGACCAGGCTCTTTCTCCGCTGCCTCTCACGCTCGACCAGGCCCATTTCGAAGCTGAGGGCGGCAATAGGCCAGCCGGCATTCTTGATGGGATAGATGTCCTGCACAGTCGGGGCGCCCCGAACGAGAACGCGATTGAAGCGCTGCTCGTGCCTCCCTCGACTTAGAACTTTCCATAACGTTGGGTCTTCGTCCCGATTGATCTCCTTGTCGACCTGAGATTCGGGGTAAATGGAGGGCACGGTGTTTGGCCTGGCCTCGCCGATGGCTTTCAGGATAGTCAGGGTGGGTTCGTAGCAATAGAGCACCAGATCAGCGCGCGCCAAATCTGCCAGCAGAGACAGGTCTTGTTGAATCCTGTTGAGCAGGTCCCGATCGCTATTCGTCAGTTGGAGATCGCGAAGACCGTCGCCCACGGTGTCCTCGTTGACATGGGAACAACCATCGTCGTGCGCCTTGCTCGGCTTTCTGCCTCCGACCGGAATCCCCAGCGAACCAATGGACCATCGGCACGCTTAGTTCTGAAAAGAGGGAACGGCTAGAGCCTTGCCGTGGTGAGACCCGTAGATATCGGTTCAGTTGGATTCTCAGTTCAACTGCCTCGCATTATATCAAATGGCGAGATCTTTGGCAATCTCGGAATTTGCAATTGTCCGCCCCAGCCGTATATCATCTAATAATCGGATGGTGGGTGGTGTGGCGGTGAGGTTCTTGTCTGTTGTGGACAAAATGAGGCTTCAGACCAGGATTAGTCTCCTGATGTGTCTAGGATTGATCACTGTTCTGGGGTTTTTCACCTATTTGAGCGTGCGGGTTGTCGAGGACACGACGAACCGCATCGTCTACGAGCGTCTGGTCGTGACCGAGATGGCCCAGACGCACGTGGACACCTTTCTCCAGCAGGCGCTGTTCGAGTTGTCCAGGGCCATCGGCTTTGCCACGTTCGATCCTGAGCATAGCGATCTCGCCGAAGAGCGGCACCTCATGGCGCACGCCTACGGCCAGCTCGGTAGCTTCACGCAGGGGTTGATGCTGCTGGATCGGCAAGGCGTGGTCGTGGCCGCGCATCCTGCCGACGTGGCCGTGATCGGTCGCGATCTTTCCCTTCAACCTTTCATCAAGGAGGCGCTGGAGACAGGCAGGAGCAACGTCTCTAATGCCTTCCTCAACTCCACGACAAACAAGCCCACCGTGGCGGTGACCCTGCCGGTGAGGAGCGAGTCCGGGGCCATAGTCTCGCTCTTGTCCGGCTTGATTGATCTCACCAGCCCCCAGTTCGCGAACTCCCTCTCGCACGTTGCTCGCCTTGGCCGGACGGGTCACGCCGACATCGTCGACGAAAACGGCAACATCGTGGTGTCATCGGACCTCGACCCGGTCTTACACCCCAGCGAGCATCCGGAGTTCTACACACGGATGTTGCAGGAGAGGAAGCCGGCGGTGGAAACGACCCCTTACGTGGAGGGCGGCAAGTTCAAAGAAAACCACGTGATGGCCTTCGTGCCATTGCACTCCGCTCGCTGGGGCATCGGCCTCGGGGGATCCGAGGCGGAGACGTTTGCTCCGGTGCGTCGACTGCAGATCGAAGCCTCGGTCTTCGGCCTGCTGGCTCTCATCGCGGCGTTTCTACTGGTCTGGTTCACGATCCGTCGCGTCGCCAGGCCGATAGAAGAGCTTATCGTAGCCTCGGAGCGGATGGCCTCGGGCGATCTGAGCGTGCCCATCAGCGCCCGGGGCGGCGACGAGGTTGGACGCCTTGCCGCTACGTTTGACAGGATGCGGCTGAAGCTGCACGCTGCCCAGGCGGCGCAGGAGGAGTTGGCGCGGGCAAAGGAGCAGTTCCTCTCCAACGTGTCCCACGAGCTCCGCTCGCCGCTGGGGCACGTGAAGGGCTATGTCACGACGCTGCTGCGCCAGGATGCGCAGTGGGATGAGCGGACGCGCCAGAGGTTCCTGCGGGAGGTATTGGCCGGCACAGAGCAGTTGCAGAAAATGGTAGATGAGCTGCTTGACATGTCTCGGCTAGAAGCGGGCAGATTCCAGGTCGAAACAGAACCGGTCAACATTGGCCAGGTCACCCGGGCGGCCGTGAGATGGGTGCGGTCAGAGACCAGCAATCATAGGCTCGTCGTCAGCATCCCTCGCGACTTGCCGTTGGCGCTGGCAGACCCCCATCGCACCGAGCAGGTATTGCGGAACCTCCTGGAAAACGCGGTCAAGTACTCGCCCGATGGCGGCTGTATCGCCATCACCGGCACTGTCGAGCGTGGACTGGTGGTTATTTGCGTGGCAGACGATGGCGTCGGCATTGGCGAGGGACAGTTGGAGCGGATCTTCGAGCGGTTCCATCGCGTAGACAACGGGCTTAGGCGTCGCACAGGTGGCGTCGGCCTGGGGCTTTCCATCTGTCGCGGCATCGTCGAGGCCCAGGGCGGTCGCATCTGGGCCGAGAGCGTTCTGGGCGAGGGCAGCAGATTCTACTTCTCCCTTCCCCTTTTCGAGAATGGGCAACGAGGCTTTTGCTCTTTGCGCCGGGAGCTTCGACAAGCGGTCGCCAGCGGCTCCCGGCGAGGTCGTACGTCGCTCGATGATGGCGAGAAAGCGGGTAAATCGAGTTGAAGCGGAACAGTATCCTTGTCGTCGACGACGATCCGCACTACGTTAAGCTTGTACGCGTAAACTTGGAACTTAGCGGTTACCGCGTGCTGGCGGCGCGGGATGGCTTCGACGCGATCAGCACGGTGGAGACACGGCAGCCGGACCTGCTGATTCTCGACGTGATGATGCCCGGTCTCGACGGCTACGAGGTCTGCCGGCGCGTGCGCGAGTTCTCGCTGGTCCCGATCATCATGTTGACGGCGCGCGGCGAACAGGCCCACAAGGTACAGGGTCTGCGCTGTGGCGCCGACGACTACGTGACGAAGCCCTTTGGAGCCGAGGAGCTCGTGGCAAGGGTCGAGGCGGTGCTACGGCGAAGCACGTCGCAGCGGGATGAGCCTCGCCAGGCCAGCTTCACCTGCGGCGAGCTGACCGTCAACTTCGTCCACCACACCCTGTCAGTGGGCGGCAGGCGAGTGGACCTGACGGCCACCGAGTTCAAGGTGCTCCGCCAGTTGATCGAGAACGCCGGCTTCGTCGTCTCGCAAGAGGAGATACTGAGCAAAGTGTGGGGGCCACAGTACCGTGGGGATCGTGAGCTTCTCAAGGTCTGCATCAGCCGCCTGCGCAAGAAGATCGAGGAAGACCCACACCGTCCCCGATATCTGCAAACTAAGCGTGGGATTGGATACAATTTCACCGCGCCTCGCAATTGAACCCGCGACTCCACGCTAGCCTTCGCCGTACCATTATCACCCGAAACTCCTATTGACGACCCGAGCACCCTATGCTACCGTAACCCCACTGTAACCTTCGCCGTTCCATTGTTACCTCGCTGCAACCTTTGCGTTGTAACATGCCCGTGCACAAGAAGTGGGGAGGGGGGCCAACAGGGTGAACGTTACTCCGAAGGTCAGGTTGCTGCTCGTCGACGGCGATCGTAGGGTCAGGGAGCTAGTCCGGGAGAACTTCTCCTCGGAAAGGTTCGACGTCTTGGAGGCGTCGACGGCCTGGGACTGCCTCAAGATGGCATCCAGGGAAAGCCCCGACGTGATGATCCTGGATCTACACCTGCCCGACCACGATGGTTGGGAGCTTCTCTCCTTGGCTAAGCTGCTTGGGATACTTGATGACACTGAGGTGGTCATCACGAGTCCGGACCCTCCCAGTGCTACGGCTGTGAACCGAGCCCGGCTGGCCGGTTTTGTCAGGAAACCCATCGACGTACGCCAACTTGTACAGCGAGTGGATCGAGCCGTGGCTGGACGGCGCGCCAAGACCTGTGTCAGGGTCCCAGTTCGTTGACGAGGTTGCCCGGTGCCTCGCGAACCCGACTTGCCACGTGAAATCATAACCCACGGAGGATGAGGATGGCAAATGAGAGGATAGGTGGCGGAGGAGTAGGCGGACAGAGGCCGACGGTCTGGCGGGGACCTTTGCGCCCCCGCAGCCTGGCCCTGTCCGTGCTGGCCGTCGCATTAGTGGGGGTTGTGCTGGGCTGTACCATTGCCACCGGCCCGGCCCAAGGTGGCAAAGGAGGAAGCATTGTCGGCGGCGACAGAAAAAGTGTGCTACCGGCCTCTGTCGCCAACGGCAAGCAGTTGTACCAGCAGAACTGCAACTCGTGCCACGGGACGCCGGGCGATCGCTTGCCTGTAGCGCCCTTGTTTGCCAAGGAGTTCCTCGAATCCAGGGGTGACGCCACGCTGATGATGGTCATCGCCGAGGGCAAAGGGGCAATGCCGGCGTGGGGCAAGGTCCGCGGAGGGCCTTTGAACGACTCCGAGGTGCAGAACCTGGTGGCGTTCCTCAACTACTCGGCGGGTCGCGAAAGCTCCAGCGTGCGGGCTGGCAAAGGACGTGACTCTTACGCCTCGTCCTGCGTTAGCTGTCACGGAGAGAAGGGCGACCGCGTTCCCGTCGCCCCGCTGAATGTCAAAGGTTTCCTCGACAGCCGCTCGGATGAGGACCTTGCCAACGCCATCGCCGAGGGCAAAGGCCTGATGCCCGCCCGAGGGCGGGCCAAGGGCGGTGACCTGACGGACGAGCAGGTAAGCTCCGTCGTCGACTACCTGCGCAACACCGTCGAGGCCAACGTCGCGACGTCGGCCAGCCGTGGGCGCGAGTTCTACCTTTCGAGGTGCCTAACGTGCCACGGCGAGAGGGGTGAGCGGATCTCCGGCGTCTCGCTGGCCTCGTTCGAGTTTCTCAACTCCCGAGGCGACGGGGCGCTCGTCAGCGCCATCTCCGATGGTAAGGGCACCATGCCCGCTTTCGGGCGTGGCAAGGGTGGCGCCTACGAGCCGACCGAGATCGCGGCCATCCTCGCCTACCTCAAGGCCTGGTCCGGGACCAATGCCTCTAGCGCACTGACCGGTGCTGCGCCGGGTGGCGAGGGCAAAGACCTTTTCACGATGAGCTGCGCACCGTGTCACGGCCAGGCCGGTGACAAAGTGGCCGGCGTCAAGCTTCGATCCAAGAGCTTCCTCCAGCAGCGGGGCGAGGCCCGTCTGACGCAGACGATCAGCCAGGGGAATGCGAAGGGTATGCCCGCCTGGGCCAGGTCCAGCGGCGGACCTCTGAGTGACGAGCAGATCAATGGTCTGGTGCGTTATCTCCAGTCGACGGCCGTGGACGCCGAGACCTCTGCCCCGCCTGCCGGAACGAGCGCATCTCCCGCTCTCTCAGAAAAGAAGGATGGTGCAGCCGCCCCGGCCTCATCCGGCCAGGCCGGCGCCGGCACATCGCCCGGCCCATCCGCCCAGACCAACGCCGCCACTGCGGCAGCCGCGGGCGCCCCGTCCAGCGCGGGAGCAATCGACGCGTCGTTGGTGGCCAAAGGCAAGGAGCTGTTCGCCAAGACCTGTGTGACCTGCCACGGCGAATCGCGCGACAGAATTCCCACCTGTAAGCTGGCCGATAGAACCTGGGTAGAGCAAAAGGGAGAGGCGGGATTGATCCAGAGCATCGCCAACGGCAAGGGCGGCATGCCCGCTTGGAGCACGGCCAAAGGCGGCAGCCTGTCTGACACCGATATCAAGGCGCTGGCCGCTTTTCTCCTGAGCGCCGTCGGCGCCGGTCCGAATGCCGCCGCTCAGTCCAGCGGCGGTACCAGCGCCGCCGGTCAGTCCAGCGCCGAAACCTTGGCGTCGAAGGCCAGGGTGACGTCCTCCCTGTCTGCTCGTGGTGGCACATCTCCCGTCGCGAGGGAATCATCCGCGTCCAGGCTATCGGCGGGCAAGGATCTTTTCACCAGGTACTGTCAGGCCTGCCACGGGGCCGACGGAAGGGGGCAACCAAATTGCCCGCTCGGCTCCAAGGAATGGCTGCAAAACATGAGCCAGGAGGGACTTGCCGCGCGGATCAAGAACGGCAAGCCGAGCGCGGGCATGCCGGCGTGGGGCAAGGGGAACGGCGGACCGCTGGAAGACGCCGACGTCACGGCGATCATGATGTACCTGGGAGAGATGGCCAGGTAGTGTTGTTTGTGGCCTGTAGGGACGTTGCATGCAACGTCCTTACAGGGAATCATGAATCAACGAAGCACCCGGGGGAGATGGCCGACTAATGCGCATCGGTAACAACAGTAGGGACTCGATCGGGTCGCCTACCGCCCGTGGAGGACTGGACGTGGACGCGCTCCTGGATAAGGCAATTCGCATACTGATTACCATCTTTGCGCTAAACATCGTCGGCCTCGGCGCGTACTGGTATTTCGATCGAAACACCCTGAACAGCCCGTCTTCGGTGGACAGGACGATCCAGGATCTGGAGGCGTTGGTCGTGCAGGAGCCCAACAATGCCAATCTGAGGACACAAATGGCGCTTGCCTATATGGAGCGCCGGCGGCTCGACGCGGCCGTCGAACAGTTTCAAACGGCGCTGGTGCTGGCGCCGGATCACCAGACGGCCCTCGTCGGACTCGGCAATGCCCTCCTTGCTGCGAACGACGATCCCTCGGCGTTAGCCGCTTTTGAGCGTGTGGCCGAGCTGAATCGGGACAATCCCTACAGAAAGACGCTGCGCCAACTCGAAGGCATCTACTACAGAATAGCCCTCATCCGCGCGCGGCACGACGACCTCGAGGGCGCGCAGGCGAACCTCTTGGAGGCTCTGGACATCGACAGCACGGACGCCGACGCCTGGTTCTTGCTGGGGGAGGTGCGGCGCAGGAGTGGGCAGCCCCATCTCGCCCTGGAGGCTTATCGCAAGGCTGCCAATATGGTACCAACCTTCGCGCAGGTCTACGAGGCGATGGCGACGGTGTTCTCGGATATGGAGCGGCCGGACCTCGTGGACTATGCGCGGGGAATGGTGGCCGTCGCCAGAGCCGATTACCAGCGCGCGCTCCCGCTGCTGCAGCGCGCGACCGAGGCATCTCCGAACAACGCCGACGCCTATCTTGGACTGGGGCAAGCCCACGAGCACCTGGGCCACCTGAGCGAAGCCCAGGTCGCCTACGAAACCGCCATGCGTCTGGACCACGGCCAGTTCCTGTCCGAAATGTTCTTGAACCGGGTGCGCGATAGACAGCGGGCCCAGGAGGTGCCACAGTGAGCACGGAAGCATTGGGAGTGGGAGCCTTTTCTCAGCGCGTATCGCCCAGGACCCGCTCGCGACTCCACAGACAACTGGCCTTTATCGTGATGCTGGTCCTGTTGTTCGCGACGACGTGGTCCCTCTTCAGCACGATCAGGTATGCGCAGACGCGCAGGGCCTTGCCGCAGATTCTGCCTGGTGCTTCATTTATCGCCCAGGGGATGCCGCCCCGTTACGCCGGGTCGATCTTCGACGTCAACGGGCCCAACGCGGTGGCCGTCAGCCCTGATGGCGAGCGCATCTATGTCACGGAAGGCGACGGAGAAAGGGTAACCAAAGCCTTCGACATCTCGGGAAGGCTCCTGGGGACACTGGTGCCGCCGAACACCACCAGAGCCATCCGCAAACCGTTCTACGTCGCCGTCGGCGACGACGAGCGAGTCTACGTCAGCGACCGCATGCGCCCGGGTGTCCTGATGTACGATCGCAACGGAGCGTTCCTGGGCGTTTATCAACCGGAAGAAGCAGAAGGCGGCTGGGTGCCGTTGGGCATTCAGGCCCAGCGCAACGGCCTGCTGGCAGTGACTGACATTCGAAGCAACGCCCATCGCGTGCTTGTCTTTGCCTCCAACGAGGAGGTGCAGCAGAGATTGCTCGCCGGGCCGGCGAACAGCAGGCTTGATTTCCCCACGGCGGCCGTCCGGGATGACTCGGGTCGAACTTACGTCAGCGACAGCAATAACGCGCGGATAGTTATCTACGACGCCGGTGGCACGGCCATCGGGGAGCTGCCGGCGGCCGATCCAAGAGGAGGCGTGGCTCTGCCGCGGGGCATGGGAATTGATGACCTCGGCCGCCTCTACGCTGTCGACGCCGCCAGCCACGACGTCAAGGTCTTTCAAACCGGCGATCAGCTCCAGTTCCTGTTCTCCTTTGGCATCGGTGGCGTGGACGACGGACAGTTCCGATACCCCAATGGAATCACCGTTGATAGAAGAGGACGGGTCTGGGTAGCCGACTGGGGCAACAACCGAGTCCAGATGTGGCACTACTGATGAGAGTGGTGATGAGAGTGGTGATGAGAATGTCTTGTAAGACCGTGTGGCTTCTGGCCGCGGCTGCGTGCGCGCTGCTGATACTGCCGGGGGTGGTGCAGGCCAACGGCGGCCCCCACGGCGACTACCGGGATGCCACCAACCTGACGGATCGCTGTGCCGCGTGCCATAGGGTTCACCAGGGCGTGAGCGAAGGAAAGCTGCTCAAGGCGGAAAGCCAGTACGCGCTGTGCCTGACGTGCCACAACGGCGCCGGCTCCGTGCTGGACGTGCTCGACGGCGTGCGCGTGGCGGGGCCCGGGTACACTCCTGCCAACCTGATCTCGCTGGACGGCAACGTCGTCCCTCGGGACAGCAGCGCCAGCAACATCTACGTCAGCCTCGCCCCCTACGGCGAGCTCTCCGTTCCTCCGAGTGGGCCGTCCACCGCCTTTGCCTACGTCACCGTCCGTATCAGGAACAGGACGGGCGCAGACTTTATCGCCGGACTAGCCGCCACCGATAGCCAGGTCTCGGGTGCCGCGGGCTCTTTCGGCGCATCGGATTTCGTCGCCACCACACGGCACACATCGTCCAGCGATAGCGACGCGGAGAACCCGGGGAACCCGACCGAAACGCCGATTACCTCGGTTACGGTGCAGGCCAACGGTACGGGCTATGTTCTCCTGCGCGTGAAGGTCACTCCCAGCGCTACCGCCGGCGCCTCCAACCTCACCGCGGTCGCCATCACCGCGGGCGGACAGATGGCTAACGTCAGGGCTCAGGTGAGGGTTGGCGAGCCGACTCTCCCCGTGCTCAACGGCGGCGGCTTCAATTTCGTGGGCACGAAGCCGACGACGTCCCGGCACAACGCCAATCCCGCGGACAATTCCCTGAACCCCTGGGGGTTTGGTGGCAGCGCCGAGACGACCAACTACGCGGCGGGCGGTACGGGCAAAGCCGCCAACACGGGTGAGAACCCGAACGCGCTGGCCGAGCCGTTGCAGTGCACGAGTTGTCATAACCCGCACGGCAATACCAACTACCGTATGCTAAAGACGTACCCCCGTGCCAATAACAACACGTATGCGGCCGACGTTAAGGCCTGGTATTCAGATGCCAGTAATCCGTCGCCGGCGTACGTGGCCAACGAAGGTAACCGGGCTCTGGAGGCAGGCGCTCCCGCCGACAAGTATATCAAGGAGTACTACGCGAGCTACGTCGACAACTCCAAGGGAATCTCCAGCTTCTGCGGTGGGTGCCACACGGCCTATCCATCCAACAGCGCCGGCGTCGGTCTCGCCAGCACGACGGGCTTCGGCTCGGTCATCCACTACCGGCACAGAACCGAGATGCCCTACGATGGCTGGACCAACCCCAACACGGGCTCGCCATCGCAGAACCCGGAGACCAATCCGATCGCGGGCACGGGCGGAACGGGAACCTTCCCGGCTCTGCGACTGGCCAGCAACGCCTCGAACGACAACAAGGTCGTGACCTGCCTCACCTGCCACAGGGCCCACGGCACCAGCGCCGTCATGTCCGGGTACGCGCTGAAGAAGTCGCTGGGTGGCCTGGCGGACGAGGATTTGACCCCAGCGCAGATCGGCGAGAGCCGCTCGTCGTTGCTGGTTATGGATAACCGAGGCTTCTGCCAGGCCTGCCACCAGTGGTAGGGGCGCGATAAATGGCACCTCATGTGCGTCAAGTCAACGCCGATTTGGAGGACACCTGCAGAAGGCGCAGTTAACGTAGGGGCGAACGGCGTTCGCCCTCAGCGTTGGCACGCAGATGTAGGAATTCCACATGCACACTGACGAGCGCGCATACGATAGAGCTTTTGCACGCTGTACGGGCATGTCGGTCAGATCAAGGGACCGTTGGGGCGAACGCCGTTCGCCCCTACATTATGATGCTCGAACGCCTACTAGCATAAGAGCAGCTTGAGTTGATGCGTATGGGTTGCGACAAATCGTGCGTCTGCGGGTCAAGGGCCGCGACACGTCTTGTCCTCCTACCAAGACGTGCCGCGGCCCCTGTCGGCTCGGATGACATTGGGTGACATAGACGTGAACCAGGATCACCTCCACCTGCGACATCGCAGTCCATTGGCCTATGGCAAGATCGTCAATCTAGTCGGGGCGGCGCTTTTGATCGCCGCGCTGTCCTGGGGCGCGGATGTGCCAGGTGGCATTCAGGCGCAATCCAGCTCGTCTCTCGAAAGCATCGTCACGTATGCCAAGGCCACGGTCACGCCAACGGCCACCAGCCCCCAGCCGCTAGCGGCGGCCGCGCTCCCATCTGCCCCACCTGTCGGCGCGGGCGTCCCGGCGCACGCCTTCGACGCCGCCGGATACGCGTCGAGCACTGATGCTTGCGCGGCGTGCCACAAGACGCACGTCGCGCAGGGCCGGCCACTGCAAAATAGGTGGCCCGAGGAGAACGTGTGCTTCAGTTGCCACGATGGGTCGCGCGCCCCAAATATCAAATCCCAGTTTCAAAAGACCTACAAGATGCCGATTGATACGACCGCTGGCATCCACGTGAAAGAGGAGGCGCGGACGAAGCAGGGCGCGAGCTTCAGCGGCAGCAGCCGGCACGTGGAGTGCGTCGACTGCCACAACCCGCACCGCGCGGCCGCCGGCACGCACACCCCGGGCACCAACCGTGCATCCGGGCCGCTTCAGGATCAGTGGGGAGTGGCGGCCACCAACGTGAGTCCCTGGACGTCGCCCACGCTGGCGCCCATCTGGCCGGTCCAGTACGAGTACCAGGTGTGCTTTAAGTGCCACTCCTCCTGGGCCTATGGTAGCAGCCCGCCCACCTCGCCAAGCGGGCGTTTTCCAGAAACGGACCAGTCCAAGGAGTTCAATACACTTAACGCATCGTACCATCCCGTCGAGGCGCCGGGCAAGAACCCGTTCATCGGCCCCTTCGGCTCCTACGCCGGCTCTTTGATCGGTGGTTTCACGCCGGCAAGCACGATGTATTGCTCCGATTGCCACGGCAGCGAAACGGCCGGCGACCCGCAGGGCCCGCACGGCTCGACCAAGCCCTTCATCCTCAAGGGTGATTGGAGTCGCACCACCGGCAGGAATTCCAGGAACGGTGCCGTGAACGACCTCTGCTTCCGCTGCCACGTGGCCGCGGTCTACACCGACCCTGCCAACGAGAGTAACCCCCAGCAGACCGGCTTCTCCGGCGAAGGCAAGAACCTCCATGCCTTTATGGTCGGCAAGAAAGGCAAGGTTTGCATGGACTGCCACCTGGCCGTGCCCCACGGCTGGAATCGGCCTCACCTCCTCGGCTTCAACGACGACGGTGCCCCCTACATCAACCGCACCGGCAGCGGCCTGCAACGGGTTGTGACCTGGCAATCCCCCGGCAACTGGACCAAAGATAGTTGCGCCACAGCCGGCTCGTGCCACTAGCAAAACGCTTACTGTGCTATAATGGTTGCCTGACGCGCTGCGCACCGTAGAGACATCCATGCGTAGGGGCGGACGTCTCTGTCCGCCCGGGGTGGGGCGGGGGCGCTCTGCCCACTGTGGACCAACCATTGGTCGACCAATCAAGTGCCATCTTTTTGGCGGAAGGTAAGGGGTCAGTGCAGGACTTAGCAGTTGCCAGACAGGTGGCCATCGAAGCCGCCAGAGGCGCGGGCCAGATCATCAAGAGGAACTTCCGCAAGACCACGGGCATCCGCTACAAGGGCAAGGCGAACATCGTAACCGACGTCGACCTGAAGGCCGAACAGGCCATCGTCGAGGTCATCAACAGGCAGTTCCCGCAGCACAATATTCTGACCGAAGAGGTACACACCGCCCAGAAGGGATCGGAGTTCACGTGGGTGATCGACCCGCTGGACGGCACTTTTAACTACGCCTCGGGTATTCCCGTTTTCGCCACGTCGGTGGCCCTGGTGCACCAGGAGAAGCCGCTGCTGGGCGTGGTGCTGGAGCCGCTTCGCGGCGATCTGTTTCTGGCTGAAGTGGGCCAGGGCGCGCGGCTGAATGATCGACGCATCCACGTCTCGACCAAGACGTCGTTGCAGGACGCGCTCGTAGGGGTAGACATCGGTTATGAGGAGGACGGTCGTCGGCGGGCGCTGGAAACCGTCGCCGCTCTCAGGCCAAGCGTACAGGCTTTCCGGGTCATGGGCTCGGCCGTTCTGGGCATCTGCTACGCCGCCTGCGGCATATTCGACGTATATTTCCACCCCCGGCTTTATCCCTGGGACGTCGCGGCGGCCAAGCTGATCGTCGAGGAAGCCGGCGGAGTGGTCACGGACGGGCTGGGGGGGGCCCACAGCATCCGCAGCCAGTCGATCGTGGCCGCCAGCCCTGCCCTGATCGAGCAGTTCCTGAGCGTGGCCCTGCCCCATCTGGCACCCGCGTAGGAGAGAAGACCAAGGAGGTTGGCGTGCGCGCAAGCAGCTATGATCCGGGCAGAATCTTCCTCGGCAGGGTCTTACACGACGAAGACCTGCTGGAGGCTGTGGAGCGGTTCTGCGTCGAGAACAATGTGACGATGGCACTGGTCACCGCCATCGGCGCCGTCAAGAACGCCACGGTGAGCTTCTACAACCAGAGCGAGAAGCGCTACCAGAACCTGCGGTTCGCAGAGCCAATGGAGATCATAAGCTGCTTCGGCAACGTGTCGCAACGCGACGGAAAGCCCATGCTGCACGCGCACGTCTCGCTTTCCAGTCCAGATGGCGAGACCAGGGCCGGTCACCTGATGCCAGGCACGACGGTTTTTGCCTGCGAGGTCTGCGTTCAGGAGTTAAAGGGGACGCCGCTCGCCAGGGCATACGACGACGTGACCGGGCTGAATCTGTGGCCAGCATCTATTGGTACCAGGAATCCCATTCTGGGATCGAGACTACGTCGCCCGGGTCGAGATGCTCGAATAGCTGAGATTCTCTCCGGGAACGTGGTGCCGAAGCATCGGCATGGCTTTTGTGTGTGGCTCAGCGGCCTCTGTGCCGCGGGAAAGACGACAATTGCCGAGATCCTTGCCTCAATGCTTATGGATCATGGTCGTGAGGTCACCTTGCTGGATGGGGACGTTGTGCGCACGCACCTTTCCAGGGGCTTGGGTTTCACTAAGGATGATCGTGACTCGAACATATTGCGCATGGGTTTCGTGGCCTCGGAGATTGTGCGCCATAAGGGAGCAGTCATTTGCGCGGCGGTAAGCCCGTATGAAGCCACTCGCCGTCAGGTACGCAACATGGTGGGCGGTGATCGGTTTGTCTTGGTCTTCGTGAACACGCCCTTGGAGGAATGCAAGCGGCGCGATCCAAAAGGCCTGTATGCCAAGGCCTTGCGTGGCGAGCTCAGCGGTTTCACGGGCATAGATGACCCCTATGAACCGCCGCCCGATCCGGAGATCGTGCTAGACACGGTGGGTTCCACCCCCGAGCAGAGTGCTGGGCGCATCATCAGGCATCTGGTGGCAGAAGGGTTCTTGCTGCACAGCAGCGCTAGTGTTGAAACGGGCGATTTGTACATATGACGGGCGCGCCAAGGTCCGTTTGCCCAGTCTCGGAGCGCTTTTTGTTTGAGCAGGAATCTTTCGACGTGGATAACGAAATCTTCTGGCGGAGGTGAACTCTTGTCCTATGCCATTGTCCTGACTGGCATGCATAGATCCGGAACGTCCCTCGTCTCCAGCCTCCTGCAGAAGGGAGGCGTCAACATGGGGGAGAAGCTGATTGCTCCAGACAGAGGCAACCCGCGGGGTTACTTCGAGGACCCGGACTTTGTCGAATTCCACGACCGAGCGTTTGTGGCTCGCGGCTGCGATGGCTTGCCAACGAGCGAGTTCGTCTTTGAGCCAACGCCAGGCGAGGTCGAAGAGGCTCGCGGGCTGATCAAGAGACGGGAAGGGCCAGCAATGTGGGGCTGGAAGGATCCGCGAACGTGTTTGTTTCTGGAGTTCTGGCACCAGCTTGTTCCCGAACCACGTTTCGTCCTGCTGTACAGACATCCTCTTGACGTGCTGCTTTCCCTCGTGCGACGCGGCGATTTGCGCGCTCTCGGCCTGTCGAGGGGGATCCAAGCGTGGTATGTTTATAGCTCAAGGGTGATGGAGTTCTACGAAAGGCATCGTGAGTCGAGCATTCTTTGCCATACGTACGGCGTGGTCGATCACATCGACACGTTCCGTGAACAGTTGAGGCGTAAGCTGGGCCTGAACGTACGACTTGGCGGATCGGCGGTCGGTTCGCTGTACCATGCCGACGAGTTGCGAAGGGCGCGGCTAACGTCGGGGGTTGGGCCCCTGCTGGCAAGGGTTCACCCTGAGTCGGCTAGGCTCTATGAGCAGTTGAACGCGGCAGCAGACTTGCCGTATGCGGCGCCGGTTGACGCATCTTCATACTCGTTGGATGCGTCTCACTTTTCCACATACTTCTTTGCCATATCTGATCCGCACGTCGGTGAAACGCTGCGTCGCCTCTCTTTATTTGTGCTCGTATCCCTTGTGACCTCTGAACTAGGCGAAACTATTTCTGTCGATCTTTGCCGGAACGTCAGCGACTTGATGCAGTGGCTGGGCGAGATGGAAGCCAGCCGGCTTGGCGTGCTGGAGCAACTCCGGCAGCGGGATGACGAGACGAGAGAGAATGCTCGCCAAATGGACATCTTGCGGACTGAGTGCGAGTGGCTGGAACGCGCCTACTCCACCGAGATCTGCAGAAGCAAGGGCCTGGAAGAGGAGCTTGACCGGCATAAGCTGCATCTGCAGTCATTGCGGCGGACACGAACCGTACGTCTATCCTCAACTCTTGGCGCGATTGTCAATCGGCTGTTAGCCAGAGGGCAAGTGCCGCTGTGCTGATTGTGCACGAATCGTCATAGGTTGATAGCATGCGCATCTGGCTGTTGTCCCCGGGATTGCCACAGGACTTTGCGGGCGGCATACGCAGATACATGGCCAATTTCGCCCGGTTGCTTGGAGAAGCCGGCCACGAAGTGGTTGTCGTTGCTCCCACCGCGGAGTTATGCGATATGATGATGGCACCAGGTGCGAGACTTATTGGCTGCACCGCTGTATTCGGCTCCCCGGCCGGGCCGAATCCGTTAACTCCACCCGATGCGTGCCAGTCCTATCCATACAACATCCTTACCTACGCCCCAGCCCTCAGCTATCAGATAGCAGAGAAAGCGCTGGGTCTGTTGCAGCAACTTCCACCCCCAGACATCATCGAAGCACCGGAGTTTGGAGCCTTTCCCTACTTCCTGCTCCAACGCAAGCTCACCGAGCGAACGCTGCTCGACCGCGTTCCGGTGGTCGTCAACCTCCGTGGCCCCCATTTTGCGGTGGCGCAGGCCGTCCACGAGCCACGCTACCGTTTCCCTTTGTACTGGATTTTCCAGATGGAGAAGTTCTGCATCTTGGCAGCCGATGCCCTGGTCTCCCCCAGCCACTTCACGGCCAACGCGGTTAAGAGCGCTTTACGTCCTTCGCTTGAGGTTGCCGTGTTTCGCTCTCCCCTGGTGGTTCCTGAGGGACCGCCCCGGAATACGGTCGAGCCTCGACACATCTTGTACGTGGGGCGGCTTAACGTTCACAAGGGTGTCTTGCGTTTGACTCAGGCGTGCCACCAACTTTGGAGCGCCGGCGAGGAATTCCACTACTGCGCTGTGATTGCCCGCAAGATTCGGGGCTGGCGCTCCGCGAGGCGCAGAACTGAGCAGCAATGATGTCCCGAGAGCGGCCACAACGCCTGCAACGACTGGATTCCAGAGGTTTCCTACAGCCATCACCGTGGCCGATCCCATAACGGGCGCGCCAGGAACAGATGGACGTGGCAACCTGCCTGCCATCAAGGTTTACGCTTGCGCAGGCGTCTCGGGACCGACGCGGTTCCAAAAGCAGAAGACGCATTCGGTTCACATTTGCGGGGGCTGACGTCCTGACTCATTTCAGTTGGTGGAGTTGGTGGAGATGAACGTCAAGAATTCGCCGTATCGCAAGCTCTTCGAGCCGGGCAACGTTGGAGCACTTCGGCTGCGGAACCGGGTTATCATGGGTATCTACCCCACTCATTATGCCGTGGATAGCCAGGTAACAGAGCGGATGATCGGATTCTATGGCGCTCGGGCGCGCGGCGGTGTGGCTATGATAGTGGTGGAAGGGCCGTGCCTGGACTACCCCCGCGACTACTTCGGTGGAGCGCAAGTTCGGCTGGACGAGGACAGTTTCTTGCCTGGGCTGCGGCGCCTGGCGGAGAAGAAGGTCATCATCTTGACGAAGGTGCAAGTGGCGCGCATCGATGCGGACGGTCTCGCCTACCGTGACGAGAACGGAACCGAGTCTTTCCTACCGGTGGATACCGTGGTTCTGGCGGCGGGTACGCGTCCCGATCCGACACTCGTGCAGGCACTGGAGGGAAAAGTGGCGGAGGTCTACGCGGTGGGGGACTGTGACCAGCCCGGCATAGGGGGGATGGCCATCAGGGCCGGCCTTGACCTGGGGATGAGGATTTGAGGCTGTTTGGCATCTTCATTGTCCCCACCTTGGGGTTACAGTCTTGGCGGCAAAAGCGAACCCCACCCGTCCGTCAACGCCGACTGCGTGATAATGTGACGCACCTTGTCAAGCATTTCACGATTAGATGACCAGTCTATCTCTCCACGATGATGGAGCTGACCTAAGACAATCCCAGTTAGGCCATTGATAACTGGGAAGGGTCGGCTGGCTTCTTCTTGCGCTTCGGCCTGGCACGCGTTTGCTTTTTGCGTGCTTCAAGATATGCGTCAAACTGCCTAGCGTCAGTGGAGTGGTACTTGTGGTGGTATTCATCGGGGCGAAATGTTTTGCAACCCTTGAGGTCTTCGACAGCAGCCACTCCGTCTTGGGCATTGAAGAAGGCATGCCAAACTGGATAGTGGAATAGCAATTTGCCCACTGCTCGATAGGGGTCCTGCGCAGGCCCCCCACCGACTTTTATCACTTTCCCTCCGTTTTCTCGCAACTCACGTGAAACCCGTTCCCCGTGTTCGCCTCTTAGTTCGTCAAAGGTCAAGAAGATCCTTTCTTGTGTCGTTGCATAATGTACCAACTGATCTTCTACGATTTTGTGTGCCATGCCCGCTTCATGGGCAGTCTGCACATCCCACTCCAATTTACGTAGTTTCTCCACAACGGGCAGGGGAGTGCATGCATCGGAAAAGAATCTCACGCAACTTTACTCACGGGGCTATCAAGGAACTCCTCGTACCTGTCAGCACCGATTATTTTGCTTCGCTCAATAAAGGGATACATGGCTTGAATTTGCTCGTACTTGTAGTTTTGCCGCCTCAAGCTATGTATGACATTAGTCGGGAGTGTCGTGTTTCGCACGATTGGAAGACCGTTTCTAATGGCGGGATCGATTTCAACGTAACGCTTAAACTCCTTGGGGATGAGTAAGGCATCGGCCCGGTCCCTCAAGCCGGCGAAGTCTTCCCCAAAAAGTTGCTCAATTACCCTTTGGTGGGTAGGGGCTACCGTAGTTTCCCATTCGTCGCGCTTGTAGACAAATACTTTGCCCTTGTCAGCGAATATTCGGGCTTCTGCCCAGTTGCTACCGAGCGGCCCAAAGCGCTCCCGTATGGAGCGTACGGCTGCAGCAGCTTTCAGCAAGGTAATGCGCTGCTCTCGTAGCATTCTGATCAGGCGCAAGAAGACCAGGCTTTCAAACGTGTAGCCAAGGCGTGCCTTGCCCTGCTCATCCACCCATTCCACTGATGGAACAATTACCCCCTCCCGGCGCCATGCTCCCAAGGTCCACAGCGGAACCCTAGTAATCCTTGCTGCCTCGGCTGCGCTATAGAAGCCAAGCCTGCCTACCAACTCCTGCCCCCGTCTCTTGGTATCTGGGAACTCAACTATATTGCCCATAACAAGACTCCCACGCCCATAATAGCACCATTTGGTTGGTTGTCAACTCCTGCCTTGCTATCATAGCACAAACCGCGCCACTAGAACAGGTGTTCTTGCAATCTATGGCCTCGCCCGACTTCCCGCTTTCAAACTGACCACTACCCAAGTACGCGCTTTTCGAGCACCTCCGCATTCTCTGAAGGTTCGAGCCATCTGCGCTTAACCATTTCCCTTATGGGGCCTTCGTGTAAAGCCGGGCACGCCTGGCGACACTTTCATCCTGCTCGTGGGCGCGCGAAAGTCGATATGCAGACTCCAGATTTAGCCAGACTTGGGCACCCGTGCCGAATGCATTCCCCAGCCCCTTGGCTGTGTCGGGCGTAATGCCTCTTTTCGCACAAATGATCTCATTAACCATTCTCGGAGACCGTCCGAGTATCTCAGCCAACTCAATCTGAGTCCATCCCCGAGCCTCTAGCTCTTCCTTTATGTAATCTCCAGGTGGAAAGACCTCGGCAACCTTTCGATCTGCCATGGTTCACCTACACTCCCTAGTGGTAATCCTCGATAGCAATGATATTCAGCACTTTCTTCCTGGAATGACCAGTGATTTCGACGACAAGCCGATACTGGTCATTGAGACGGATTGAGCGCGCCCGAGATCCGTGCAACGGGCATCTGACACTGCGAACTGCGCGGACTTGAAGACATCGTGCCATCACAACTCCCCCTTGAAAGCCCTGTCGAGGATAGACAGGACTAGAGCATCAAGTTCGGTGGCAGTTTGTGTCTGTAGATGCTTGAGGCTATCGATCTTGCACTGCAGGTCGTCTAGTTGGGCGACGATACGGCGCTGCTCGAGGAGTGGAGGCACGGGGATTACGAATGATTTCACGTCGGTCCCGCTAATTCCTATCTGTCCCGCTGTGGTCTTGCCAAGTTGCTCTACCTGAAGGCGCACGGGGCGTGAACTCAGGGCATAGACCAGAAAGTCCGGGTCCATCTTGGCATGGTTTGCCCTGAGTCGAATTAGCTTGTCGGGATAGACAGCGGTATGGTCGAGGGTGGTTCGAAGGATTGCTGCCTTGCCGAGCCGGTTAATGTCACCATTGTAGCGAACTACGAAGACATCGCCCTCCTGGACGACAAAAGGATCGGCCAGAGCGTCGGAAGCGTCGACCTTCTTACAGGCCGTAAGGTCCACGAATCGGTTCGGGCTACTTGATACGGAGCTTATTCGCAGCATTGGTCTTCCATACTCGAGCACTTCTCGCTGTGGCGAGAGCCCATTCCTTGGAGGCTCTGCAAGCAGTGTCTCGAGGCGCTGCAGTTCCCATTGTTGCCCATCCAGCAAGTGAGAAGTCATCCTGGGTAGCAGCCTAGCCATCTGTTGCGACGCCACCTGCCGCAGCGTCCGTGCCTCCTCTATCTTCGCCGCCAGTTCCTCAATCCGCGCCACGATCCGGCGTTGCTCTGGTGGCGGCGGGAGGGCCACTCGCACTGAGAGGAAATTGTTTTCCTTCAAACGGTTCCTGCTGGTGGGAGTTCCACCACTGCTTAGTCTGAGTGCATCCTCCCAGACAGATGGTCGACTGAAACAGTAATGCAAGAACTGGGCATAAACGTGTCCGGAATCTACCTGGAAACAGGGAAATTCATTTGATACGTAGCACCCGTCGTTTTCCTCCGAAGCGATAGCAAACGAGCCTTTCCATGCAAAGAGGCGATTGTATACGAAGTCGCCAGAGTTGACACGATAGATGGTGTCAGCGCGAATTTGGGAACCGGCCTTGATATCCTTAGTATACAGGCCAACCGCATACCAATGGGCTCCGAGTATTCGGTACGTCTTGCTCGGGTCGACTGGCTCGGGCCGACTCACGGGCCTGAGCACGTCCCTCAGAGCGACCTTCGGCCACCCCTCACTCATCCGCCCGCCTCCCGCAACATCGCTTTGACCTCCGCCATAATCTCCACAATCCGTTGCTCTTTCCTGATAATGTCGTCCACCAGTTGCTCCGGAGGCACGTGTTCGAGGTCCTGCGTGGCATTGGGGTTCTTGATGTCCAGGTTGAAGGCGTTCTCGACGATGTGCTCGACGGGGACACGCCAGGCACGCTCGTTTTCCTCGCGATTCTTCCACCAGGCCAGGCACGGGGCGAGCTCCTCGTACTGCAGGGGCTGGGTCTTGGTGTAATTCTTCTTGCCCTCAGGCAACCGGTGCTCGTAGTACCAGACCTCTTTTGTCGGCCCGGAGCGGTCGAAGAAGAGGAGATTGGTCGGGATGCTGGTGTAGGGCGCGAACACCCCGTTGGGAAGGCGCACGACGGTGTGCAGATTGAACTCCTTTAGCAGCTCCTGCTTGATGCGGGCGCACACGCCGTCGCCGAAGAGGGTGCCGTTGGGTACGACGACGGCGGCCCGTCCGGGCCTGGGACGACGCCTCAGCTTGCGCATGATGAGCTGTAAGAAGAGCAGGGCGGTTTCCGAGGTCTGCTTGTCCTCGGGGAAGTTCCCCAGAACGCCGCGCTCCTCTTCGCCACCAAAAGGCGGGTTGGTGAGCACCACGTCGACACGCTCCCGGTCGCCCATCTCCCTTAGCGGGAACCTCAAGCTGTTGCCGGGGTCGATTTGAGGGAATTCCAGGCCGTGCAGCAGGAGGTTCATCTGGGCCAGCAGATAGGGCAGCGGCTTGGCTTCGCCGCCGAAGATGGTGGCGGCTTGCAGGGTCTGACTGTCCTGCACGGTCTGGCACCGCTTTTCCAGGTGGCAGTACGATTCCACGAGGAATCCGCCGGTGCCGCAGGCGGGGTCCAGGACGGTCTCGCCGAGGCAGGGATCGACAACTTCGACCATAAAGCGCACGACGGAGCGGGGGGGTGTAGAACTCGCCGGAGTCGCCGGCGGCATCGCGCATCTCCTTGAGCATCGACTCGTAGAGGTGTCCGAGGGTATGTATCTCCTCCGAAGACGTGAAACGGATGCCGTCGACCTTGTTGACGACATCGCGCAGGAGGTAACCGTTGATCATGCGGTTGACCGTGCCTCTGAAAACCGTGGCAACCACGTCACGACGGTCGCCGCCGTTTGCCCCCTGAAGACCACGCAGGTAGGCGAAGAGCCCTGGGCCACGCGTGCCGTCGGGACGCATCGCCTCGTCGTTGTTGACGAAGGCGATCAGCTCAGGGCCGGTGATGCCATCTTCCTTTGCCGCCCAGTCGCGCCAGCGGTATGGTGGCTCGATAGCGGGTCGGAACCTCTCGCCCTTCAGGAAGGCGCCCGTCTCTCTGATCTGCTCCATGTCGTCGAGGAACTTGAGGAACATGATCCAGGTGAGCACGGGCAGCCGGTCGAGATCGCCGTTGAGCCCCTTGTCTTTCCGCATTATGTCGCGAGCGGACTTGACGATTGAGCTGAGACGCTGGGCGGTGGTAGCAGTAGGATGACCGCGCTTTCGATCTACATTCACGGTTTTGGCTCGCCCTCTTTTTCCCAGAACTCGCGATATCGCTCCCGCGCGGCCAAGACGGATCCCCTTCCTATGCCGCGTACAGCAGCGTTTGCAGCTCGCCGATGGCCTGGCGAAGCTGTTCTGCTCCGCCGAAGAGTCCGGCGATCTCGATGACGTTGCCGTGATTGGAGATCGGCGGCAGTCTCAGGACGTCCGGAATAACGAACTGGGCCACGCCATGCTCGGCGTACTTATCGAGCAGCTCGTTCAGTACGGCTCGGGCCTCGGTGCCATACCGCTCGAAGAACTCCTTCCTGTCTTTGCGCACCTGGTCGGCGCGCTCGCGGCGCGTCCGGAGCGGCGCGCTGTAGGCGACGTGACACAGGAGATCCAACGGGTCGGCGTCAGGTTGGTTCGTGGCGGCGGCCAGCTCGTCGAAATCGATGCCGCGTTCCTCCAGCAGCGCGATAATCTCCGAGCGCCGGTTCGGATCGGCCCAGGAACTCCGCAAATCGAGCGGGGAGGGACACAGCAGACGCACCTTTTCGGCGGTGTAGTCGGCGATTTTGACCACGCGCAGTTGCCTGCCGCTGGAATCCAGCTCGTACACGACGTGGGCGACGATCTGGACCTGGCCGCCGTCGACGTAATACTTGCGTGGTCTCACCTGGCCGTTGGGCTGAGCAATGGGCTGATCCACGGAGACGTACCGAAAGTCGTCGTTGCCAGGCAGCTCTTCGGCCTGCAGAACCTGCTCGCTGCCGGGAACGACCTGGCCGCCGTCGTCGATGTTTTCTCTCGTCACCAGCGCCGGACACCCGTCGAATTCGGGGTCCGCGAAGAGACCCGTCGCGCTGCCGGCGTAGTCGATGATGCTGAAGTAGAACTTCCCGTAATCGTCGCGCACGCGGCTCCCACGCCCGATGATTTGCTTGAATTCCGTCATGGAGCCGATCACTCGGGCGATGACCACGTTCTTGCAGGTGGGGACGTCGACGCCAGTGGTGAGCAAGCGGGAGGTGGTGAGAATCGCCGGGGACTCCCTTTCCAGCTCCTGGAAGTCCGACAGGTGTCCGCGTCCGATTTCGCCCTCGTCTGCCGTCACTCTACACACGTAGTCCGGGTAAAGTCTGGCGATGTCGGCATTCAGGTTGTTGATGGCTCGGCGCATCTCGTCGGCGTGTTCCTGGTCGACGCAGAAGACGATGGTCTTGGCGAGGCGGTCGGTCTTCTTGAGGTAGTCGGTCAGGTGCCGAGCGATGGCCTCGGTACGGGCGCGGAGCGCCACGAGCCGCTCGAAGTCCTCGGTGGTGTACTCCCTATCGGGGATATCACGCAGGTAGCGGTCTACTTCGCCCCTGGTGGGACGCCAGCCAAGGGCGTCGTAGGTAGTCAGGACCCTGTGAACCCGGTAGGGGGCCAGGAATCCGTCTTCGATGCCCTGGCGCAAGCTGTACACGTAAACGGGATTACCGAAGTAGGCGTAGGTGTCCTTGTTGTCCTCGCGCAGCGGCGTGGCGGTCATCCCGAGTTGGTAGGCCGGCTCGAAGTACTCCAGGATTTCGCGCCAGTTGCTCTCGTCGCTGGCACTGCCGCGATGGCACTCGTCCACGATCACCAGATCGAAGAAGTCTTTGGGATACTCTTTGTAAAGGCCGGGGCGGCGCTCGTCGCGAGCAACAGCCTGGTAGGTGGCGAAATAGATCTCGCGGCTTTTGTTCGCCTCGCCGTTTTGGATCTTCCAGCGAGCATCGTCGAAGGGAGCGAACATCTTGTCCTTGGGATCGTCGATCAGGATGTTTCGGTCGGCGAGGTACAGTATCCTGGGTCGACGGTGCTGGCCGGACAGGTTCCACCCTGCGTTCCACAGCTTCCAGCAGACCTGGAACGCGACGAGGGTCTTTCCGGTTCCGGTGGCCATCGTCAGTAGAACGCGGCGCTTCCCCTGGAGTAAGGCGCGAACCGTTCGGTTGATCGCGATTTCCTGGTAGTACCGTGGCGTCTTGCCTGTGGTTTGGTTCGCGGGGGTCAACAGTCGTTTGGCAACAAGGTCGTCTCCCAGGCCCTCGGCAGACCGAAGGCGCGCCCAGAGCTCATCCGGCGGGGGGAACGAAGCGAGCTCGCGCTCCGTTCCCGTCAGGTAATCGTGCTCGCGGATGTCTTGGCCGTTGGTGGCGTAGGCAAACTTCAGGTCGAGTATCTCGGCGTAGTCTTTGGCCTGCTGCATGCCGTCGCCAGAGGGGATGCACGCGGCCTTGGCCTCGACGACGGCGATAGGGAAGTCGCGGGTGTAGCGCAGGAGGAAGTCAGCCCGCTTTTGCGGCCCACGTCGTACCCTGTTACCGGAGACAAGGATGCGTCCGTCGGTGAAGGTCTTCTGCTCGGTAAACGAGTGCGGCTCGTCGTCCCAGCCCGCCTGAACGAGCCTGGGAACCACGTATCTGCGACAGGTATCGGCCTCGTTGATCATTTCAGCTAAACCAGCCCCTGGCCGTCTCTCCTATGTAGGCCATCCCCACGTACTTGGCGGAGTTGCCCAGGACCGTGGCAACCCAGAACTTGCGCGCCGAGTAGCCGAGCGAACCTGAGATAATGCCGACGGCGTCGAAGATCGGGTTGGGCACCAGCGCCATCACCAGAATGGCAAAGAAGCCGTAGCGGTCCAGCCACTTCTCCAGTGAGCCCAACCAGCGCAGGCGCCGATTGGCTTGCAGCACCACCGCGCCAGCGCGAGCGGCGGCGTAGTCGACCATCTCGCCCGTGGAGTTGCCGACACCAGCCACAATGCCTACAATCAGGGGATTCCAGAGGGCTCCGGCGGCCATAACGGTAGCCTGGCCAGGAACCGGCAACAGGATGCCGGCGCCGGAGATGAACGTGACCAGGAAGACGCCGGGATAGCCCAGCCCGGCCAGTTGCTCCGGTCCAATACCCGAGCGCCACGCGTACACCCCCGCGACCACGACCGCGACAAGCGCGATAGCGGCGAGGATCATCAACTGCCGCACCCGCGCGTCGTCCCAGGGCCGCCCCCGCTCAAGCACGCCGCTGTCCTCCTCCATTGACTCCCCCTCTACCGTTCGTCTCAATCGCTAGAGACGCACGCTTGCCCCTATGGCAAGCGAGTTCGTGGAGACGATGATACCAACCGTGCAGTGCGGCTGCAGGACTTCACCCTCGGCAACATAGGACGCACCCAAGCGCACTTGGTATGAGCACGATGCCGCTCACCGGTGGCCGCTATTATACCGGGTCGTGGTGCCTCCTGCAACGCGCGGCAATCCTCAATCCGTGGATTCATGCCCCAGTCTTCACCTGCTGGGTGAAGGGCCAAGATTGAGGGATGTTGCAAATAAACCATCGACCGATTGATAGGTGTTGTGGTATAATAGGTGCCGAG
>JACQUC010000272.1 GCA_016210495.1 Chloroflexota bacterium | reverse complement strand
GACCTACGACTTGCGACGGCTCCGTCTGAAGGGCATTCTGTACAGGCTGCCGGGCACTCATCGCTACCTGGTTACTCCCTACGGTTACAGAGTAGCCTTGCTGTTCACCAAGCTGAACGCACGCGTCTTCCGTACCACATTTGCGTCCTTCGATCCCGCTGAGCCTATTCCGCGGCCGTTGGCGGACGCCTTGGCGGAAGTAGATCGCCAAATCGTGCAGATCATCGATCGGGCCAAACTGGGCAAGGCTGCATGAAACTTGACTCATTCGTTAAGATCTCGTCATATGAAGATATCTAGTCTAGCTGCCTACACGTTTTGCCAGATGGCAGGCAGCGAAGTGTTGTGAGCCGCACACAAGCTTCAGTTCTGGAACTTCGAGCCGGCACTCGGGCACCGCTTTCAAGCAGCGCGTGTGGAAAGCGCAGCCTGGGGGAAGATTGATCGGGCTGGGGATGTCACCCTTCAAGATGATTCGGTGCCGTCTGGCTTCCTCGTCCGGGTCAGGTAGCAGGATGGCAGATAGCAAGGCCTCGGTGTATGGGTGCTTGGGCTGGGCAAAGAGATCCAGGTTTGGCGCAAGCTCCACGATCTTCCCGAGGTACATCACCGCCACCCTATCGCTGATGTGGCGAATGACGCTCAGATCGTGGGAGATGAAGAGGTACGAGATGCCCAGCCGGCGCTGGATCTCGAGGAACAGATTGAGGACCTGGGCGCGTATGGACACGTCCAACGCCGAGACCGGCTCGTCACACACGATGAACTTGGGCTCGGTTGCCAGTGCTCGCGCGATGGCAACCCGTTGCTGCTGCCCGCCGCTCAACTGTCCCGGATAAGCAGATAACGTATCTGGGGGCAAGCCGACGAAGTCCAGCAACTGCGCCAGACGCTCCTTTCTGTTGCCGTTAATGCTGTGGTTTATCAGCGGCTCGGACAGGAGTTTGCCCACCTTCATCTTGGGGTTGAGCGAACCGAAGGGATCTTGGAAGATGATCTGCATCTCCCGGCGCAGTTCTGTCATTCTCTTGTTCGGCAGGCTGTAGATACTCTGGCCCTCAAAGAAGACCTCGCCCGAGGTTGGCGGAATCAGCCGAAGCGCCAGCCTGCCCAGCGTGGACTTGCCGCATCCACTTTCGCCCACTAGCCCAAGGGTCTCGCCCACACCGATAGTGAAGCTAACACCGTTGACGGCCCGCACCATGCAGCGGCGGCCCCCGAAGCTACTTCCCAATATGTACACCTTCTGCAACTGATCCACGCGCAGTAGTTCAGACAATTCTCACTCCGGCGGCCGAAGCGATCCCCTCCTCCGTAGCACGACCAGCGAAATGGCAGGACACCCGATGTCCCGTCTGCAGCTCGCGCAGTTCCGGCCTTTCTCGGGCACAGACCTCACCCCGCCTGGCACAACGTGGCGCGAAGCTGCAGCCCGTGATCTCCTGGTCAAGCCTCGGCGGAACGCCGGCAATGCCCTTCAGAGGCTCCTTGGGAACGAGGGTGGTCGTGAATACTGACCGCAGTAAACCCTGGGTGTACGGGTGCAGGGGGTTGTAGAACGCTTCCCTTACGCCGGTGGCCTCGACTGGCTTGCCCGCGTACATTACCAACACGTCATGGGCAGTGCTGGCGACGACGCCCAGATCGTGGGTGATGAGAACGATCGAAAGAGAATGTTCTCGCTGAAGCTGCTTCAGCAGTTCCAGGATCTGGGCCTGAATCGTAGTATCCAGTGCCGTCGTCGGCTCGTCCGCGATCAGGATGCTTGGTTGGCAAGCCACCGCCGTCGCAATGATTGCGCGCTGGCGCATGCCTCCGCTCAGCTCGTGAGGATACGCCCTCATGGTTACCTCGGGTGTGTGGATGCCAACCTCGTCCAGCAGCCTAGCTACACGGCGAAGCGCTTCGCGTTTGGATACGGATTGGTGCTCGGTGATTGCCTCTGCGATTTGGTCCCCGACTCGCAACGAGGGGTTGAGGGCGCTCAGAGGATCCTGGTAAATCATCGCGATGCGATTGCCGCGAATGTCCCGAAGCGCCCTCTCTGACAGATGTGCCAGGTCTTTGCCATCGAACATTATTCTTCCAGAGAGGATGCGTGCGAGGTTCTTGTCATGAAGACGCAAGATGGTCATACCCGTGGCGGTCTTGCCGGCGCCGGACTCGCCGACTATTGCAAGAGTCTTACCTCTCTTCAGGTCAAAGCTGACACCATCAACCGCCCGGACCACCTTCTGTCCGACGAAGAAGTGCATACGCAAATCTGTAACCTGAAGGATTTTGTCGTCGACGTTTGGCTCCATAGCAAGCCCAAGCTCCGCATTGCGAAACGGCTACATTGGTGGACGATCAGATATGCTGCCCTCGGACAACGTGTCGCCGATGGCGACGAACGAGAGAACGCACAGGAAGATCATCAAGCCTGGGGAAAAGGCGTACCACCAAGCACTCAATGCGTAGCCGCGCGCATTGGCCACCATAAGCCCCCACTCTGGGGCCGGGTTCTGCATGCCCAGGCCCAAGAAGCCCAGCCCGGTCAAAGCCAACAGGCTGGTCCCGAAATCGAGGGTCATCTTCGCGTTGATCTCCCTGACGCAATGAGGCAGAACGTGCCACCAGACGATGCGCCAGTTATTGGTGCCGAGGGCTCTGGCAGCCTCTACAAAAAGGTTCTCCTTAATACTCAATAGCTTGCCTCGAACCAGTCGGGCGTAGGCGGCCCACCAGAGGGCGCTGAGTGCCAAGACCGAGGATGCTATTCCTGGGCCAAGAGCGCTGGCTATGGCCATGGCTAAGATGTAACGGGGGAAACTGAGAAAGACGTCCACGAAGCGCATTAGCAGTTCATCAGTGCGCCCGCCTGAGAGTCCAGCCACACAGCCGATCGCCGTGCCTAAGCCAACCGCCAGCCCAACGATCGCGAGGCTCATTCCGAGCGAGTAACGAGTGCCGTATATTATCCGGCTAAATATGTCTCGGCCTGCCTCGTCTGTTCCGAACAGGTGCTGGGGGCTTGGCGGTCGCAGTCGGTTCGCTGTATTCAACTCGTAGGGATCGTAAGGTGCCACGATCGAAGGCGCCAGCATCAGCACGAAAAGGATGCTGACGAACAGCAACCCAAAGGCCATTTGCCAACGGGCGTGCAGAATTCTACCCATACCTGGAGTTTCCTCTTAGGCTGTCAATAGGCCTGGACTCGCGGGTCCAGCCAGCGGTAGAGCAAGTCCACGAAGATGTTGACGACGACAAAGACAAAAGTTATCAGCAGAGCAAACGCCTGAATTGGCGCGAAATCAAACGACTCGAACGAACGTGCGGCATACAGACCGATGCCGGGCCACGAAAACACGGTTTCGATCAGAATCGTGCCCCCCATAAGCCAGCCAAACTGTAATCCCATCACCGTAACCACAGGATTCAGCGCATTCTTGAGCGCGTGTCTTAGGACTACCTTATGCTCTGGCAGGCCTTTGCCCCGGGCCGCTCGCACGTAAGCCTTGGAAAGCTCTTCCGCCATACTCGCTCCCATAACACGGGCTGGCAGGGCACAGTGGGTGAATATCCATGCAGCCGCAGGCAAAACCAGGTGTGAAAGGCTGTTCTGGAAAAGGGTCGCATTGCCTGCGAGGAGACTATCGATCGCGTACATGCCGGTGACCAGCGGTGGAGGGCTCAACTGGACGTCCAGCCTCCCGGCCACAGGCAGAATGCCGAGGAACCCGCCGAAGACGATCTGCAAGACGAGTCCCATCCAGAAAACGGGCATAGCCGCCCCCACCAGGGTGAACGTTTTGATGGTGGCGGCGCGCAACGTCCGGGGCCACACGGCCTGAAGAATGCCGAGAGCTACGCTCAGAAGAACGTTCACCACGTAGCCGGCCAACACCAACTCGAGCGTTGCCGGCAGACGCCGCGCAATCTCCTCCAGCACTGGCTGTCGGCTTTGCACCGAGCGTCCAAAATCCAGCCGAGCGAGCCCGCTGACGTACATGGAGTACTGCTCGTAAAGCGGTCTATCTAGTCCGAGTTCTGCACGAGCCTGCCTGATCTGGTCTTGGGTGGCATCAACGCCGGCTGCTACTCGGGCCACGTCCACGGGCAGAATGCGCGCTACGACGAACGTTATCGTGACCACGCCTAACATCACCGCAATCAGCCAAACCAGACGTCGCGCGAGGTAAATCAGCAACTCGGCACTCCCAACCCAGTTGTTCGTAGCAATGCTTATAGGACCGCCAACTCCTCGGCAAGGTGGTCAGTTACGAACATGTGAGCCGGATAGTGCGTAATCATAAATGGTACCTTGGCTTCCAAGGCCACTAGCTGTGGTGTTACGCCACACGCCCAGAACAGCGCCACCTCATCTGGTTCCTGGGGGGCGATCACCTTATTCGGAGAACCTGAGAGATCTGGATGGCAAAGGTCCTGTATGCCGATAGCGGCAGGGTCACCGATGTGGATTGGCGGCCCGTGCTGAAAAAGATGCCGAGATCCGATTTGAACACTGCGGACGACAGCACGTGAGCCTCTGACCAAGGTGCAGGTAACCGCCATAGGGCCGTAGAAGCGTCCGGCCGGGACACAGCGTATGGTCGTGCGGTAGACGCCGGTGGTGCGATGACGAACGTTAGCGTCTTCAAAGGCCCATCTCACGCTGGCAGCGCAGCCAAATAGAAAGGCAACCAGGTCCTCGCGCCAGTACTTACTGATATCGGTTGGTTCATCAGTAACCTGGCCATCCTTAAACACGCGATACTGGGGCAAGTCAGTGCGCAAATCAGCGTCCGGCGCCATTAGCTTCGGATGGGGGTCACCTGGATCAGTTACATCTAGCACAGGACAGGGGCCGGGATTGCGGTGGCAGAATAGCGAAAAGTCAAAAGCATACTCCCTGGGCACTATGACCAAGTTCGTCCGGGCGTAGCCTCGACAGCAAGTATGGGTCGTTCCAGTGTACTTGCCCTGCCTCACAACAGAACGGAACTCTTCCGGAGACATTGCTACAAGATCAGCTTCACTGACGCGTGACTCAACCAATTCCCGACCTCCTACCGTGCTCTCGCGTGGTTCTCCCACCGATGATCCCGAAATCCTTTTCGGTGAACTCTCAGCGAACAGTTTAGGCGACCAAGTTTCGACGTCACAAAGCCAGCGGCGAAGCCGCCGCAGCGTTTCTGCCGGCGATCTGACCAAAAATGAGCGCCTCGGAGACACTCGTCGATTTCTGGTACCGGAAGCCCCAAATCGAGCCAAACTCCCCGGCAGCGTATAATCTTGGCACGGGGTTGCCGTAAGGATCTAGCACCCTGGACTCCTTGTCTCGGCGTGAGCCACCTGAAGTATTTAGCAGAGCGGGCCAAAGCTGAATGGCATAATAAGGCGGTCCTTCGATCACCCGAAGCCTCTCCCTAGGTCTGCCAAAATCAGAGTCGTCGCCTCGCCTGCAGTGCGCGTTATATCTGGCAATAGTGTTCTCTAACGCTTCTGCTGGTGCTGATATTCGCTCAGCCAGCTCGGCAATACTGTCGGCCCTGATAATCCATCCGCTTTCGATCTCCTGCGAATTATCCGAGCTCCATTTGTATTGGTCCACGACCAAAACATACCCGCTCTTGGTGAAACAGAGGGGCCCTTTGCGCGCAACTTCCTCATCAAAGACGGCGTAGAAAGGTACACGCGAGTATTCAAAGCGTTTGCAGTTAAACTCGGATGTAGGTATCCACCATAGATGTGGATCTGTGCTCACCTCATCCGCAAATCGTTCACCGTACTGGTCAACAAAGATGAAGCTTGGAGCCAGGAAATTAATGGCAAATGCAGCCTCATACCCCGGGGCTTTGAACGCAATTTTGCATTTTTGTCCGGTCATGTGCCATAATCCGGCACCAACCTTCTGAACCATCCTTATGCCATCCCCGGTATTGCCCGGACTTCCGCAGAATTGTACTCCCTTGGGAGTCAGATAATCCCACTTCATGGCATCGTCATTCTCGAAGCCGCCACAAGTGAGGATTACACCTCGTCTGGCCACAACTGCAATATCCTTCCCCTCCGACTCCGCCATAACCCCTGCTATGTCACCGCCTTGTTTCCTAACAAGCTCCTTTGCTGGAGTGGAAAGCATAACTCGAATCCCGCGCTTCTCAACCTGCTCTGCTAAGAGCCGCCACAGCGCCACGTTCACAGTGCCCTTGTAGGCAGTGTCCTTCTCTGCGACGGTCAGCGCGTCCAAATCGCCCGCGCCCGGGACCTCAGGGAAGGTTGGTGGGCTGGGAGACAGCCGCAATTCTCCGCCCAAGCCTCTAAGCCAGGCTGGAACCCTCGCCAGCCCTTCTACAAATGTATCGATTATCTCGTCTTCCACAGTCTTGAAACATATCGTCTTCAAATAAAGAGCAAATGCCTCAGGATTCCTGGGGACGGCGATATTGCCCCCCGACACTGCCGTATTCCCTCCGGGAGTCGGCATCTTCTCCAAGAGGGTCACGCGAGCCCCATTGTCGTGAGCCGTAATCGCAGCAGCAGCACCCGCACCACCATAACCGACGACCACTACGTCAGTTTCCAGGTCACATGTCTCGGGCATTGTTCCTTCTCTCTCGTTTGGTTTGAAAAGGTTCGGTATCTAGGACTTCACTCGAACATAAAAGAATCGGACCGGAAGTACGCCATCGAGGAATTCGTACACCACATTCTCGACTTTTTCCCTCACCGGGTCCGTGTAGAGGGGCACGCCGACGAATAGGGCAAGAGCTTGATCGCCAATCCTACGCTGTATCTGATAAAGTAACTGTGTCCGCTCACTGTCGTCGGCGATAGTGACAACCCTGTCGATCATAGCATCCAACTCCGGATCGCGGTAAAAAGTCCAGTTATTCGCCCCGATGGCGTCCGAATGGAAGGAATCCCTCAGCAACGAGCTCGGGTCACCCAGCAAAGGGGCGCGTATACGAATGGCCATATCGGCAGATGTCTCTAGCTTGTTCATCATTTGCACGACCTGTGGCCAGGGAACGAGCACTTGCTTCACCTCTATGCCCAGCGGTCGCAACGACTCTTGCAGGTTGGTGCCGCGAAATTCCACCCAGCTCGTATCTTTTTGCCCCAAGTAGGTGATGGCAAACCCGCCGTTAGGGTACCCGGCTTCGGCGAGCAATTGCTTGGCCTTGTTGAGGTCACGCTTGAAGAGTGGAAGACTAGGGTCAGCACCTGGAAATCCATCGGGCAATGGCCCCCTCGATTGATTGATGAATCCTTTGAAGAATGCAACGTCCGCATCATAATCGTAGGCCAGTTGAATCGCCCTACGCACCCGCACGTCGTCCAGGGGCTTCCGAGCTGTGTTGAAAGTGATTGCCTGCATAGATAACGGGCGCTGCTGTAATATCTTGATGCCGGGAATCTTCGCCGCCTGCTCTGCGAGGTCCGTGCTAACACCCGCTATCATGTCAACCTCGCCGCGCTGCATAAGCATGAGAGCTGTCTGGGCGTCGGGATTGCTCAAAAGAATCACTCTGTCGGGCGTTCCCGGCTCCCACGTGCGATAGTACTTATCGTGCTTGACCAGATCAATCCTGGAGTCCTTCACGAAACTGCCCACCTTGTATGGCCCGGTCCCGGCGACGTTTACTCCGAACCATTGAGTGGCCCACGGGTCGCTCGCGGTCTTGTTGTCGGCCAGTGCCCGAGGCGAAGAGATCAGCAACCGCGAGACAACCTCTAGAAAGTACGGGTAGGGCCTCTTCAGAGTGATCTCGAAGGTGAACTTATCCTTCACCACATAATCCTTGATGTGGTCCATTAAGAACGCACGGCCTTTGTTGATGCCCTTGATGCGGTCGTAGCTGACCTTGGCCGCCTCTGCATCAAAGGGTGATCCGTTGTGAAACACGACATCATCGCGCAGCTTGAAAGTGTACCCGGTTCTGTCGGGCGAAATCGCCCATTCCCTGGCCAGAAGCGGCCGAATGTCGACACCTCCTGGCACGGTCTCAACCAGACCCTCGTAAACGTTCTTGACGAAGACAAGTTCCCTCGCCTGGTCGATGATGGCTGGATCGAAGGTAGCTGCCACACCCCTGAAGCTGTGAACCAGACTAATGGGTCCGGAGGGCGGCTTAGCCACTTTTTCAGGCGCTGATTTTGCGGGTTCGGCGCGCTTTTCAGCCGGGGCAGGTTGCGATGCAGGTTGAGGCGGAGTCGCGCAGGCGAAAATGAATGCCATAATGATCGTTAGACACAGAACATTGGCATGTGCCCGGATGATCGAGTGCATAGCTTCCCCCTTCGTTTTTTCTCGGTCCTTTTCGTATGGATCTTCGATGCTCATTGGGCAATCAGGTGAGGCAAGATAGCAGGGAGGATACCCTAACCATACTTGCAAGAAACTCAGTCAGTGTAGCATCGTGGCGCCACCTCCACAATGGCCGAACGGCTTGATACTCAGGATACTGGACCGTCATTAGGTATCAGTACCAATGGTCCGCAAAGATGATCTTGGACTTGCAGGTTCTACGGGAGGATTGACACATCGTTCAGACCTGGGGGCGAGTTTTCGGTCCGAGTCCTTCGTGGAAGGACGTAGAATCTCGGCACACGAGGGCACCCTTCGCTTCGCTTGAGGGTCACCAGTTTGCTCGAAGTCTGTACACGTGCGGACAGGTGTGCGGATGACATGATTGTAGGCAATCAGGCAGCCTCCCGTAGACTGGCTATGGCCGAATCGTAGCGGTTGTTGAGGACATGGGTCCGCAACTCGACAATAGCCTTCAAGCCTTCCTCGTTCCAGCGCATCCCCGGCCCCTTGCAACGGTAGCCGACAACCCGCCGCCTGGAGCTTTCCACCACGCCGCTCCCAATCTCTAGACCCATATTCCGCACCCCTTGGCGGGGGTGGCGGAATTGACGCTCAAACGGGCGATTTTGGTGCGTTAGACCCGCTCCGAGGCGGCCGTTGAGCCGCTCAGAGCGTGCTAGCGACCTACAAGTCGGGGCCTTCAAGCCCCAAACGGCATCCGAAAGCATAGGACATTTGCTCTATGCGGAATATGAGTCTAGACCCTGCGCCCGATACTCTGGATAGTGCATCCGCTCCGCATTGTTC
>JACQUC010000262.1 GCA_016210495.1 Chloroflexota bacterium | reverse complement strand
TGGTTTCAACTCCGGGACTTGATTGAGCGCCTAAGCTGCCGAGAAATCCACAACGCCTTACTACCGTCTTCCAGTACGCATGGAGTTATGCACGGATCTCAGTTCCCCCATTTGCGAACTTTCCCTTCCATCGTTTAGAATGTACTCGAACATACTCGTGGGAGAAACAGCGCCAGGCTTTTCTCCTTTTTCGTGGGGGAGCTTCGTGAAGCCGTATCGCAAACACGTCCTCGTCTGCACCAGCTCCGATTGCGCCGAGTACGGCGCCGAGGAGCTGCTCGACGTCTTCAAGGAGGAGCTCGATCGGCACGGGCTGGACGACGTGCTGCTCACCAAGGTCGGCTGCGTCAAGGTGTGCGAAGAGGGACCCATCGTCATCGTCTATCCCGAGGGCATCTGGTACTCGCGCGTCGACTTTCGGGATGTCGCCACCATCGTCGCGGAGCACCTCAAAAGCAACCGGGTGGTGCCACGCCTTCTGTACTTCGCCCTGAACAAATCGGAGGTTTAGACCGTTAATGGTTGAGCTTGACACCCTCGTTTCACTCTGCAAGCGCAGGGGATTCATCTTCCAGAGCAGCGACATCTATGGCGGCTTCGGCGGCTTCTGGGACTACGGGCCGCTGGGGGTCGAGCTCAAGCGGAACATCAAAGATGCCTGGTGGCGCGCCAACGTCCAGGAGCGCGGCGACGTCGTCGGCGTCGACGCCGCAATCATCATGCACCCGCAAACCTGGGTCGCCTCCGGTCACGTTCAGGGCTTTATCGAGCCCCTGGTGGACTGCAAGAGCTGCAAGCAGCGCTTTCGCGCCGATCAGTTGGAAACGGACCGCTGCCCCAACTGCGGCGGCGAGCTCACCGAGCCCCGCTGGTTCAACACCATGTTCAAGACATTCGTCGGCCCGGTCGAAGAGGACGCCGCCGTCGCCTACCTGCGCCCCGAAACCGCCCAGGGCATCTTCGTCAACTTTGCCAACGTCCTCGTCACATCCCGCCGCAAGCTGCCCTTCGGTATCGCCCAGGTCGGCAAGGCCTTTCGCAACGAGATCACGCCCGGCAAGTTCATTTTCCGCAGCCGCGAGTTCGAGCAGATGGAGATCGAGTACTTCGTCAAGCCCGGCACCGACGACGATTGGCATCGCCACTGGTTCCAGGAGCGCCTGAGCTGGTACGTTCGCTTTGGGATCAAGCCCGAGAACCTGCGACTGCGCCCACACGATCCCGACGAGCTCGCACATTACGCCAAGGCCTGCGCCGACGTCGAGTACAACTTCCCGTTCGGCTGGTCGGAGCTGGAGGGCATCGCCAACCGCACCGATTTCGACCTGAAGCAGCACGCGCAGTACAGCGGCCAGGACCTTACCTATTTCGACGAGGAGACTAACCAGCACCTCACGCCCTACGTCATCGAGCCCTCGGCCGGTGTCGATCGCTCGGCGCTGGCGTTCCTCCTCGACGCCTACGATGAAGAGCCCGACAAGGAGGGCACGCGCGTCGTGCTGCGTCTCCACAAGCAAATCGCGCCTATCAAGGTCGCCGTGCTGCCGTTGTCGCGCAAAGAGAACCTGGTGGCGGCAGCCAGGGACGTGTGGGCGACCCTGCGGCCGCACTTTATGACGTCCTACGACGATGCCCAGAGCATCGGCCGGCGCTACCGGCGCCAGGACGAGATAGGAACCCCATTCTGCGTCACCGTCGACTTCCAGTCTCTGGACGATCGGGCGGTGACCATTCGGGATCGCGACACCATGGACCAGGTCCGCGTGCCCATCGTGGAGCTGGCTGCACTGTTGAAGCACAAGCTGACCGCAGATTAACCAGATTACGCTGATCACGCGGGTCAGCAGTCAGCGCAATCGGCACAATCAGACTAATCTGTGGTCATTACGCGGATCAGCGACCGGCGTAACCAGCGCGATCAGCGTGATCTGCGGTATAATATTGCTATCGTGTGCCTAGAAAGATGCACCACTAATCTGTAGGAGGCCATCCAGGGATGGAAAAGAAATGGGTCTTCCTTTTCGGCGAGGGCAGCGCCCAGATGCGCGATCTCCTTGGCGGAAAAGGGGCCGGGCTTGCAGAAATGACCAGGGCTAGCCTGCCGGTGCCCCCCGGGTTCACCATCACGACCGAAGCGTGCAATGCCTACATCGCGGCCGGCCAGAAGTTCCCCACGAATCTTTGGGATCAGGTTACGCAGGCCTTACAAACTATCGAAAACCAGACAGACAAGAAGTTTGGCGACCCAACCAATCCTCTCCTGGTTTCGGTTCGCTCTGGCGCCAAGTTCTCCATGCCGGGCATGATGGACACCGTGCTGAACCTTGGCCTCAACGACGAGACCGTCCAAGGGCTCGGGAAGCTGACCAGCAACGAGCGCTTCGCCTACGATGCCTACCGCCGCTTTATTCAGATGTTCGGCAAGATCGTTCTCGAGATCGATCCCGCCAAGTTCGAGCACATCTTCGAAGACCACAAGCGTCACGCCGGGGCCAAGTACGATACGGATCTCACTGCCGAGGACCTCAAACAGGTCGTGGCCAAGTACAAAGCCCTGGTGAAGCGGGAGACCGGCGAGGACTTCCCGACCGATCCCTACAAGCAACTGACCAAGGCCATTGAGGCCGTTTTCCGATCCTGGAACAACAAGCGCGCCATCGATTATCGCAATTTTCACAAGATCCCTCACGATCTCGGCACGGCCGTCAACGTCCAGACGATGGTCTTCGGCAACATGGGCTTCGACTCCGGTACCGGCGTGGCCTTTACCCGTGACCCATCCACCGGCGACAAGAAGCTCTATGGCGAGTACCTGCTGAACGCCCAGGGTGAAGACGTAGTGGCGGGCATCCGTACCCCCCACAAGATCGAGGTGCTTCACAAGGAGTTGCCCGACGTTTACAAGCAGTTCGTCGAGATCGCCCAGCGTCTCGAGCGCCACTACCGCGATGTCCAAGACCTGGAGTTCACCGTCGAGCGCGGCAAGCTCTTCATGCTCCAGACGCGCTCGGCCAAGCGCACCGCTGCCTCCGCCGTCAAAACCTCGGTCGAAATGGTCGAAGAAGGGCTAATCAGCAAGGAAGAGGCCGTGATGCGCGTCGAGCCCGGCCAGATCGAGCAACTGCTCCACCGCCGCATCGACCCCAACGCGCGCGTACAGGTTATCGCCAAGGGCCTCAACGCCTCGCCGGGCGCGGCCAGCGGCAAGGCCATTTTCGACGCCGATCGTGCTGAGGAGCTGGGCAAGCAAGGCGAGAAGGTCATCCTCGTCCGGCCCGAGACGAATCCCGACGACGTCCACGGCATGATCAGCGCCCAGGGCATCCTCACGGCGCGCGGGGGTGCCACCAGCCACGCCGCCGTGGTCGCCCGTGGCCTGGGCAAGCCCTGTGTCGCCGGCTGCGAGACGCTCAAGATCGACGCCGCGGCGCGGAAGTTCTCCGCCAATGGCGTCATGGTTTACGAGGGGGATATCATCTCTATCAACGGCTCCACCGGCGAGGTTATTCTCGGCGAAGTGCCTATGATCGAGCCGGAGATGAGCCTCGATCTGCGCAAGCTGTTGGGCTGGGCTGACGAGATCAGGCGCCTGCAAGTCTGGGCCAACGCCGACTACCCGCGCGATGCGCAGAAGGCGCGCGAAAACGGCGCCCAGGGCATCGGCCTGTGCCGCACCGAGCACATGTTCTTCGAAGAGGATCGCCTCCCCATCGTGCAGCAGATGATCCTGGCCAAGACCGATCAGGATCGCAAGGCAGCGCTGGACAGGCTGCTGCCCATCCAGAAAGACGACTTCAAGGGCATCTTCCGGGTAATGACCGGCCTGCCGGTGGTGATCCGCCTGATCGACCCGCCGCTCCACGAGTTCCTCCCCAGCTACGAGGAGCTGCTCGTCGAGGTGACGGAGCTGCGGTGCAAGGGCGCCTCTGCCGAAGAGATCGGCGAGAAAGAGGCGCTGCTCAAAAAGGTCGGCGAGATGCGGGAAATGAACCCGATGCTCGGCCTCCGTGGCTGCCGCCTCGGCATCATTATGCCGGGCATCATCGAGATGCAGGTACGCGCGATCTTGACCGCGGTCTGCGAAGTCGAGAAAGAAGGGGTCGAGGTCCATCCGGAGATAATGATCCCGCTCGTCGGTCACGTCAACGAACTGCGCGTCGTGCGCGACCAGTTCATCAAGGTCGTCGCGGAAGTGGAGAAGGAGGCCGGCAAGAAACTGTCCTACAAGTTCGGCACTATGATCGAGATACCGCGGGCAGCACTCACAGCAAATCAGATCGCCGAATACGCCGAGTTTTTCAGCTTTGGTACCAACGACCTCACCCAGACGACCTACGGCTATAGCCGCGACGACGCCGAGGGCAAGTTTTTGCTCCAGTACGTCGAGCAAGGCATCCTGCCCGTGAATCCGTTCCAGGTGCTGGATCGGGACGGCGTCGGCAGGCTGATGCGAACGGGCGTCGAGCTCGGCCGCGCCACCAGGCCGGAGCTGGAAGTGGGCATCTGCGGCGAGCACGGCGGGGATCCGAGCTCCATCGAGTTCTGCCACATGCTCGGACTTAACTACGTGAGCTGCTCTCCTTTCCGCGTGCCTGTGGCCAGGTTGGCAGCAGCGCAAGCGGCCATATCCATCGGAGAGAAGATAAGTGTCACTGCCTAGAAATCCCGTGCGCGTATGATGCGCGTGGACATTCGCGCGAGAATCGAAGATGGCGAGGAGCGGCTGTCGCCTCTCGCCGCCAAAAGCCGGTATACTCGGGGAAGGCTCTTGCCCGAAGAGCCTTCCCCTATGCGAACCGATTTCCAGCGAGACCGGGACCGGGTGGTTCATTCCAAGGCCTTTCGCCGACTGAAACACAAGACCCAGGTCTTCATCTCGCCGCTGGGAGACCACTTCGTAACCCGTCTTACGCACACGCTGGAAGTGGCCCAGATCGCCCGCTCCATCGCCCGTGCACTCAACCTGAACGAGGACCTTACCGAGGCCATCGCTCTGGCCCACGACCTCGGACACACGCCTTTCGGCCACGTCGGCGAGGATGTTTTGGACGAGATGCACCCGGGAGGATTCCGACACAATGAACAGAGTCTCCGGGTGGTGGACATCCTGGAAAAGGACGGCGCGGGACTGAACCTGACGTCCGAGGTTCGTGATGGCATCCTCAAGCACTCTAAGATACGCGCCAGCATCTCGGCGGAGGCCTGGGGTGTGGCGGCCACGCTCGAGGGGCAGATCGTGAAGATCGCCGACAGCATCGCCTACATCAACCACGACATCGGCGACGCGATCCGGGCGGGCGTGTTATCCAATCAAAGTCTTCCGGTATCGAGCGTGCGGGTGCTGGGACACAAGCACTCCGACCGCATCAACACTATGGTCTGTGACGTTATCGACCATAGCTTCGAGCAGTCAAAGGCCAGCGAGAGCAGTCCGCGCCAGTCTGCCGACAAATATGCGGAGTGCTACGAGCAAATCGCCGCGTCTGCCGCGCAAAATCGGCCGTTGATCACTATGAGCCCGGCCATCCTCGCGGCGGTGGACGAGCTGCGCGAGTTTCTTTTTCAGAAGGTGTACTCCGCGGCCATGGCCGAGCAGGAGTCTGCCAAAGCAAAGGAGTTGCTCAGGCTCCTTTACCGGCATTTCCGCGATCGTCCCGAGCAGTTGCCCACGGAGCTCAGGAGCTCCCGCCGGGACGAGTCTGTCGAGCGGATGGTGTGCGATTACGTTTCGGGCATGACGGACAGATACGCTTTGCAGGTCTTCGAGGACCTCTACCTCCCCAGGCTACGGACGGCGTGGGGCTAAGGACCGAAGGATGACGGTGTCTAGACTCGTTTCGCTGGGCGGCTGGCTGATACTGATCGGGATCGCGTTGGGCGTGCCCAGCGGCATCATCGCGTTCCTTCTCTATCGTTCCACTCCCATCGGCCAGCAGCCCGATACCCTGGTAGCAATAGGGCTTGCCCTTGCCATCGTGCTGTCCGTCCTGGCGGCGCTGATCCTAGTCGCCGGACTCGTCATCTACGTGGTCGTGCCCGGATCGTCGCGGGAGCGGGCGCAGCAGGACTACGGCAGCCATCGCACCGTCTTCGCCTGTCTTGCGCTGGCCATCGTCGCCTCACTTGTGTTTCAAGGCGCCTACGCCCTGTTGTACTCAGCCGTCACGGGGAACGCTCTGACGGTCCAGGTGACAAGTCCCACCGGTTCTGTGAGCGCGATTCCGAGCCCGGTTGTCATCCTGGTTTCGGTCGTCACCGTCGAGATCGCGCTGCTCCTCGTGCTTTGGCTGCGCATTATCCGTCCCGGCGTGATAACGTGGCGCGACATGGGAATTACCTCGCAGAGGCTTGGGCGACGCATATTAGCGGGAATTGGCGGCGGTTTCGCCGTGTTCGTAATTGTCGTCGTCATCGAGCTCGTGTTGCGCCAACTGGGAATCGAGCAGACCCAAATGCAGCAATTCGCTTCCATCAAGCAGGCTTCGACGCTACAGTTCATTCTTCTGCTGCTCGCGGGCGGGGCATTGGCCGGTTTCGTCGAGGAATCCTTTTTTCGCGGTTACGTCTTTAGAGCCTACCTGGCGAAAAAGGGTGTCTGGCAGGCATACCTTTTTAGCTCACTGGTGTTTGCTCTGGCGCATTTGTACTCGCCTCCCAGCGTAGTACCCATATTTGCCATCGGCCTTACTTTTGCCCATATATATCGGCTAAACAACAGCGTCGTTCCGACAATGATCGCCCACGCCATGAACAACTCGGTGGCTTTCACCGCCCTGTATTTCGGCCAGGTATAGGAGGAAGTCTCGATGCCAGTCGGCGGCGTCGTCGACGAAATCAAAGACCGATTGAGCATAGTCGACGTCATCTCTCCATACGTCGCGCTGAAGAAGGCCGGGCGCAACTTCAAGGGTCTTTGCCCGTTCCACGGCGAAAAGACTCCCTCATTTGTAGTGTACCCGGACAAGGGCAACTACCATTGCTTCGGCTGTGACTCCAACGGCGACCTGTTCACTTTCATAATGAAAACGCAAAACCTGGCCTTCGGCGACGCCCTCAAGTTGCTTGCCGATAAGGCGGGCGTGGCTCTGCCCGAGCGCCGTGCCGATGTCGTCGAGGATCGGCGGCGCGAGCGCCTGCGTGAGATCAACGCCGCCGCTGCGCAGTTTTTCCATCACGTCCTGATGCGCTCCGAAGCGGCCGAGGTAGCCAGATCCTACCTGGCGAAGCGTGGGATCAACGGCGACACCGTCGAGGCCTTCCAGCTCGGCTACGCGCCAGATAGCTGGCAATCGCTCGGCCAGTATCTGAGCGGCAAGGCATTCGAGTCCAAGGAGCTGCTCGATGCCGGCCTCGTCGTTCAAAAGGAGGGAGGCGATCACTACGACCGCTTCCGTGGGCGATTGATGTTTCCCATCAGAGACATTCGCGGCAACGTCACCGGCTTCGGCGCTCGCGCCCTGGACAGCTCCCAGCCAAAGTACCTGAACTCGCCACAGACCCCGATCTTCGACAAGAGCAGCTCGCTATATGGCATAGACAGAGCGGCACGGGCCATGCGCGAAGCCGATAGCGCCGTCATCGTCGAAGGCTACGTCGACGTTTTGCACTCCCATCAATGTGGTATGACAAAAGTGGTGGCTTCCCTCGGGACCGCCCTGACCGAGCGCCAGGTGGCGACACTGAAGAAGCTTACGAAACACCTGATTCTGGCCCTCGACCCCGACAAGGCCGGCGACGAAGCCACCTTGCGCGGACTCGATGTGGCCAGGGAGGTCTTCGACAAGAGAGTCGTGCCCGTGCCCACCTGGCGAGGCTTGATTCACTACGAGTACAAGTTGGACGCCGATATCCGCATCATTACCTTGCCACGGGGCAAGGATCCGGATGAGGTGATTCGCGAGGATCCCGCTCGATGGCAGTGGCTTCTGGACAGGGCGTTGCCCATCGTCGATTACTACTTCAGCACAGTGACGTCGGCACTCGATCTAACGTCGGCCAAAGACAAGTCTTCGGCCGTGGACCAACTGCTTCCTGTGATCAAGGAGCTGCCTGATAAGGTGGAGCAAGCTCACTATCTGCAGAAGCTCGCGCACCTGGTACAGGTTAACGAGCGCACATTGGCCGAATCCCTGGCCAGAGTACGTCTCAAAGGGCCCGCCCTTCCTTCGCTATCCACGAGAAATAGGGAAGGCCCCGGGACCCCGCACCCTGGCGAGGGAGGCGCCCAGGCATCCGGCGGTGCCGTCTCCAAACAGGAGGGTGCCCGCCAGAGGCCACCGCTCTCGCTGGAGGCGTATTATCTGTCCTTGGTATTGAGCAATCCCGAGCTTGCGGACACCGTCTATCAGATCGAGCTCAACGAAGTGCAGGACTCCAGAGTGTGCCTGGTGTTCTCCGCCCTTCGGGATGCTGTTGGCAGCGCTGAGCCATTCGATCTCGATCGCTTCGCCGAGACCCTCGATCCCGCGCTTCAGGACTTCGTCGGCGACCTGCTGGATCGAGCTCGGCAGGGCCCTTCAGTAGTCGACGCCGAGCTACAGCGCCAGGCAGAAAAGTGCCTCCGCGAGCTGCGACGTAGGAATCTCAGAGAGCGCATCCGCCAGTTAGAGTACCTTTCACATCAGGCGGCAAACGAGTCCGACCTGGAAGGCTCTCGGCAGTTCATCGAGCAAATAGAGCAACTAAGGTCTGAGCTCGAGCCTTTTGAGCACGGCGACACGCGGGCCTCGGTATGGAGGTAAGGTAGATGTCGCCTATGGTAATCTTGCAATCAGCGGTGGGGTGGTGGGGTTGACCCTCTTGGCTGGTGAGGAGGAATGATGGCAATCGATAGAGGAACTGAGTACCAGGACGCAGAGAAGCGGGAGAAGATCGCGCGCTTGGCTCCGGTGGTGGATGTCGCCGTGGACCAGGAGCTTGCCGTAGCTGAGGAAGACAACGGCCACTCCGAAGAAGAGGGTGGCCTCTGTGAAAGCAGCGCGGAGCTGGTCTGCAAAGGCAAGGACCAAGGTTTTTTCACGCCGGAGGACATACTCGACGTCCTCCCCAACCCTGAGCTCAACCTCGATGCGGTTGAAGACATACTCATCGCCGCCGACGTCGAAGTCGTCGATGGCGACTTGCCCGCTGACGGCTGGGAAGACGACGAGCCCAAGATCGTCGAGGGCGAGGAGCCCGAGATCGAGATCGAGCCCATCGTCGAGTTCGAACACGATGGCATCGACGATCCCGTCAGGATGTACCTCCGCGAGATTGGCCGCGTGAGCCTGCTATCGGCCACCGAGGAGGTACAACTCGCCATGATGATGGAGAGGGGCATGGCGTCGGCTTACCGGCTCTCTCAGCGCAGGCTGTCCCCCGAGGAGCGGGCCAAGATCGAGCAGGAAGTGATAAAGGGCGAGTTGGCCCGCCAGCGTCTCACCGAAGCAAACCTGCGTCTTGTCGTGAGCGTAGCCAAGAAGTACATCGGCCGCGGCATGTCGCTCCTGGACCTTATCCAGGAAGGAAACATCGGCCTCATTCGTGCCGTAGAGAAGTTCGACTATCGCAAAGGCTACAAGTTCAGCACTTATGCCACCTGGTGGATCCGCCAGGCGATCACGCGCGCCATCGCCGATCAGGCGCGCACCATCCGCATCCCCGTCCACATGGTAGAGACCATCAACAAGCTCATCAGGGTCTCTCGCCGGCTTCTTCAGGAGCTAGGCCGTGAGCCCACTTCGGAAGAAATCGGCGACGAGATGCAAATCTCCCCCGAAAAAGTCCGCGAGATCATCAAGGTTTCCCAGGAGCCCGTTTCCCTCGAAACGCCCATCGGCGAAGAGGAGGACAGCCACCTGGGTGACTTCATCGAGGATCAAGGGACCTTGCCCCCGGCGGAGGCTGCCTCCCACCAGTTGCTCAAGGAGCAGGTCGAGGATGTGCTCGACTCGCTGAGCCACCGCGAGCGCCGCGTGCTGCAGCTCCGCTTCGGCCTCGACGATGGCCGCAGCCGGACGCTGGAGGAAGTGGGCAAGGAGTTCGGTGTCACCCGCGAGCGCATCCGGCAGATCGAAGCCAAGGCCCTCCGCAAGCTCCGCCACCCCAGCCGCAGCAAGAAGCTGAAGGATTATTTGGAATAGCCTCGTCAGCCGGCCCGCCCCCACAAGCTCGCCGCCAGCGACCAGGTTGTCCCAGATGGCTGCGGGTACGCCCACACGTCGCCGGGCGGGGACTTCAGCCGCTTTGCCTGCTGGGCCGGGGCAGGGCACGCACCTATGACCGTTGCTCATGGGTGACGAATCTCAGATCAATCAGTTGACAAAGTTTGGCTTCTAGGCTAAAGTGTCTGCGACAACAACATACGAGACCGAGCCAAATCCTTAAAAGAGGAGCGGGGGAACCAGTTCTTGGGGTGAATTCCTTCATCGGAAGGATAGGCGAACTTCTTCTTGCCGAACCCGTCAGCTAACCTCGTAGGCGTGTAAAGAAGAGGCTGCCTCGGAAATGGGCGAAGGGGAGCGAGAGGCTTTGTCCTCTTGCTCCTCTTATTGTTGTCCAAAACCATTGCTAGAAGGAGGCAGCATAAAAGCGGTAGTCCTGGCTGCGGGGAACGGCACTAGATTGGCAACTGGGTCGGCGAAAAGGGGTACTGGCATCACGCGGGGCTATCGGCACCTTCTCTTTCGAGGTTTGCCATGAGGCGAAGACTGCAATATCTGGTTCTTGGGTTTGGAGTCGGGTTGCTGTTCATCCTGTCCAACCTCTCGCCCGCTCTCGCCGGAGGTGGCCACGTGGCCGTGATAACTTTGGACAGCGATATAGAGCCAATCAGCGCTCGCTACCTCAGAAGAGGCCTTGATGTGGCGGCGTCCAGCGGCGCTCAGTTGGCTATTATCAGGCTCGACACCCCAGGCGGCCTGCTGAGCTCCACGCGCGATATGGTGGAGGCCATTCTGAGCTCCGAAATCCCCGTAGCAGTCTACGTGTCGCCGCCGGGGGCGCGAGCCGCATCGGCAGGGGTTTTTGTTACTGCGGCTGCCAATTTTGCCGTCATGGCCCCCGGAACAAATATTGGGGCAGCATCGCCGGTTGGCTCGGGAGGGGAAGACCTGCCAGCAACCTTATCGAAGAAGGTCGTTGAGGACACGCTTGCCTTCATAAGAAGCATTGCTGAGCAGAGAAGCAGGAACGCCACGGCTTTGGAGGAAACCATAACGGCGGCCAGTTCATATTCGGCTCGTGAGGCGGTCGAGAGAAACGTAGTTGATTTCATCGCTCGCGACATGGAAGATATGCTAGTTCAGCTTGACGGCCGTACGGCGGAAACCGCGATAGGTCGTGTTACTCTGCAAACCCGCGATGCCCGCACCAGTGAGATTGGCATGACGCTCCTGGAGCGATTTCTCAGCGTGATAGCCAATCCGACCTTGGCGGTTGTGCTTCTGCTCTTTGGAGGGCTGGCGATCATTGTGGAGATGTGGTCGCCTGGCTTTATCGGACCGGGCGTAGTGGGAGCTATTGCATTTTCATTGGGCCTTCTGGGTTTGGGGAATCTACCTGTAAACTGGGTAGCAGTCGGGCTGATCGTGCTTTCGATGATCCTGTTCTTTGTCGAACTGCAAGCACCTGGATGGGGCATATTCGGACTCGGAAGCGCAATCTGCTTCGTCCTTGGTGCCTTCCTTCTTTTCGGCAACTACTTTGACACGCCGGTGTTCCCTGGAGCGACCGTACGGGTAAGTGGGTGGCTCATAGGTTTTGTGGGAGGAACCCTGGTTGTCGCTACAATTCTGGTTCTGTATTTCGCAAGGGCGACAGGGTCCGCATACGGATATGTTTTAGGCTCAAAAGCGGCACTTGTAGGGCGAACCGGGATAGTCGTGGTGGATTTGCAGCCATCGGGCATGATTCGGCTAGGTGATGAGGAGTGGACGGCTGCAGTTCGGCCTGGCGAGCGTGTTGAAAAAGGAGTTGAGGTGACGGTACTTGGAGTTTACGGGGATATCCTAAAGGTAGCCAGGGCGTCGCCGGAAAGCGAGGTGGAAAAGCCATCAGTTTTGCACAGATTCTTTGGGCGACTACGATCTCAAGGACGGTAGAGAGGTTCGGCGGCCCCAGGATTGGGGAGGCTGAGTTAGACTGGCCTTCTCCAGACTCCGGCCACAGCATTTTGAATGGAGGCGAATAATGGCGGGCATTTATACTACAGGTCCAAACATGGCTCTGATCCGATCGGGTGGAGGGAAGCAGCCGAAGGTGATTGTAGGAGGTAGGCTGTTTGCGTTTCCTATGATTCATCAGGTACAGCGACTGTCCTTGGAGGTAATGACGCTCACGGTGGAAACTCCCAGAGTCTACACTAAGGAAGGCGTTGCAGTCTCTGTGGACGGGGTAGCTC
>JACQUC010000267.1 GCA_016210495.1 Chloroflexota bacterium | reverse complement strand
GCATGATACTGTATCCGTCGGGAGCTGCCTCCATCTACAGACGTGGGTTCGGGCGCCCTTTTCAGGGCGTTGCCTACCACATAGGGGCGATCGAGGATTCTCCCCATGCCGTCGCCTCCAACCTCTCCTTGCTTGCAGGCCTGCCGCCAGCTACCCGGCAGCACGTGCTCTACGCCACTTCCAGCGTCATAATCGCCCACACGAAGCCGACCATCTCTCGCGCTACCGCCGTCACGGCCGTCTTGCGGTCCTTGCGCGACAGCACCTTCCAGAACTTCTCGTGCAGTCTCTTCTCTGCCTTCTTGGCGATCCCGACCACCTCACTCGGCTGGCTCTCCCAATGCTTTTTCAGCCGCTGACAGTTCCCCGGCTTGGACATCTGATTCCACGCCGCCTCCGTCAAGATCCAGCGCGGCCGACTGCTACCTGCCTTTGTGATTGCGCCTCTGCGACGGCTATCCGCGCTGGAGTCTTCCCGTGGCACCAGTCCAAAGTAGCTCATCAGTTCCGGCGCCTTCGCAAACCGGCAGGCATCTCCTATCTCAGTTACCAGCACCATCGCGCTGTACAGTCCGATCCCTCGCAAGCTCATCAGCCGCTGCACCTTCTGACGGTACGGCTCCGACTGCGCGATTTCCTCGATCCGACGGTCGATCCCTTGGCGCCGCTTATCCAGCGCGTCCAGTTCCTCCAAGTGGCTGTCGACGATCAGCCGCTGGATCGCCTCAAGGGACAATCCCCGCAACCACGCGCGATGTTTTTCCGTCCAATTCTTGCCCTCCAGGTAGTAGAAACCCAACGTCGCCAGATACTTCAAGATGCGGTTCTTGGTGCGGGTCATATCCTGCGTGAGGTCCTCACGCAACCGGACCAGGGCACGCACCGTTTCTTCCTCCTGACCGGGCACGCGCACCGCTTTCAGCAGCCCCGCTCGATAAAGGGTAGCCAGTTTGCGGGCATCACGCTTGTCCGTCTTCACCCGGTCCCCTGGCGCCTTAGGGATCAGCGAGGGGGCGATTACCTCGCAACGGACCCCCGCTGCGTCCAGCCAACGCTGGATGACGAAGCCTGCTCCACTGGCCTCGTAGCACAGTCGCAACTCGCCGAGCTTCGACCAGCGACGCACGGCGCGCAACAAACGCTCGCGCTCGTTCGGGAGCTCCTCAGAGACGATTTCGCCGGTGTCGGGACAGATCAAATGCGCGCAGATCGACTTCTTGTGGACATCCAGTCCACCATATACGATACTAGACATCGGGCTGACCTCCTTGGCTTAAGCCTTAAGCTGTATGCGGATAGGACGAGAATACTCCTCGTCAACCCGCGTGTCTACAGCCGGTGTGTCAGCCCATCCATATTATCTACGCCACCACGACACCTCCCCGGCGTGGCATCACGTCGAGCGACCTGTCCAGTTGGGAAGGACGCGAGCGTGCTCACCGGAACAAAACCCCCGTCCCCGACGTCATAGATAGTGAACACATTCACAAGGAGGCGGAACGATGGAAATGCGAAGGCTGTCGACGGCACTGATCCTGGGTCTAATTGCCGCTTTGGCGGCGGTCGTGCTGGTTCCTATGGTAGCTGCCAGGTCGACGCAACCGGTGGCTCTGGCACAGGCCCCTGGACCTGCTAAGGGTATCACGGTTTCGGGGACGGGACGGGTCAGCGTGAGGCCCGACGTCGCGACCGTCCGGGTTGGGGTTCAGACGCAGGCGGAGAACGCTCAGCAGGCGCAGCAGGCGAATGCGCAGAAGATGGACGCCGTGGTGCGAACCCTCAAGGAGTTGGGCATCCCCGAGAAGGACATCCGAACTTCCAGCATCAGCCTGAGGCCGGTTTACGAAGCGAGGCGCGATGGCAGCCGGGAGAGAATAGTCGGCTACGAGGCGAGCAACACGGTCACCGTGCGCGTCACGGATCTGAGCAAGGTGGGGAACGTGCTCGATGAGGTTGTTAAGGCCGGCGCGAACGTGGCGGGCGGGATTCAGTTCGGCTTGCAGGATGACTCGGAGCTGCGCAGAGAGGCCTTGAGAAAAGCGGTTCAGGACGGCGAGGGCAAAGCTGAAGCTATCGCCGGGGCAATGGGCAGAAGTCTCGGGCCGGTCGAGTCAGTGGTCGAGGAATCGGTTTCCAGCCCACAACCTTTGGATCGGATGATGCCCACAGCAGCGGCTCCGGAGGTAACCACCCCTGTCGAGCCGGGCGAGCTGCAGGTCACGGCGACTATCAGGGTTGTGTACGGATTCTAGGCTAAGTTGTCCCCCCTCCGTCGCTCGTGGTAAAATAGCCTCGGAGAGAGGGTATGTTAACTCGGCAACCAGGCAACGCGACGCAGAATAGGTTCCGTGATTTGCCGAGCGTCGACAGGCTGCTTCAGGACGGGCGCGTGCAGACGCTGGCCGCCGAGCATTCGCGTCCGACGGTGCTGGAGGCTGCGCGCGAGGTGGTCGAGGAGGCCCGCCATCGTGTGGGCCAGGGAGAGCCGTGCCCGTCATTCGACGAGCTGGTGCGGGAGCTCGTCGACCACACGACGAGGTTTTGCGCGAAAAGCCTGCGACTGGTGATCAACGCGACCGGCGTGATCATCCACACCAATCTGGGCCGCGCAACTTTGTCTGACGAGGCCATGGCGGCGATGCGACAGGCAACCGCCAGCTACAGCAATCTGGAACTCGACCTGGAGAGCGGCGAGCGAGGGTCGCGGCACATGCACGTGGAGCCTTTGCTGGCGCGCCTGACCGGTGCCGAGGCGGGCTTTGCGGTCAACAACAATGCCGCCGCCGTGCTGCTGGCGCTGTCCGCCGTCGCACGTGGCAGGGAGGTGCTGCTTTCGCGCGGCCAATCGGTGGAGATCGGCGGGGGCTTTCGCATCCCGGACGTGATGCGCCAGAGCGGGGCGAGGCTGGTGGAGGTGGGCACCACCAACAAGACGTATCTGGCGGACTACGAGGCCGCCATCGGCCTCAAAACGGGCCTGCTCTTGCGGGTGCATTCCAGCAACTTCCGCATCACGGGCTTCGTGCACTTTGTGGGGGTCGCCGAGCTTGTCCGGCTGGGTGACAGCCGTGGCCTGCCGGTGCTGGACGACCTGGGGAGCGGGGCACTTCTGGATACGGAGGCCTTCGGGCTGGGCCACGAGCCGACGGTGCAGGAGAGCGTCAGCGCAGGGGCCGCTCTCGTGTGCTTCAGCGGCGACAAGCTGCTGGGTGGACCGCAGGCGGGGATAATCGTGGGAAAGAGAGAATGGGTCGAGCGCCTCCGCAAACACCCGCTGGCGCGCGCCGTTAGATTGGACAAGGCGAGTATTGCCGGTTTGCAGGTAACTCTGCTGCACTATCTGCGGGGAGAGGCGCTGGCGAAGATACCGGTCTGGCGCATGATCTCGATGCCGGTCGAGGAACTGGCGGAGAGGGCCGATCGATGGCGCGGGCATCTTGCCGGCTTGCCGGTGGAAATGGAGATCGTCGGCGGAGAGTCTACCGTCGGCGGGGGATCGCTGCCGGGCGAGGCGCTTCCCACCCGGCTTCTCGCCATCGCGCCCAGGCAGGGTGGTGATCGGCGCTCTCAAACGGCGGCGGCGGGAGCCATTGCCGCCAGACTGCGGCGGGGCTCGCCGGCCGTGGTCGGGCGCGTCGAGCGGGGGAGGCTGCTGGTGGACCCGCGGACGGTTTTGCCAGAGCAGGAAGAGGCGTTGTTGGGGGCGCTGCGGGCAGCGCTGGAGACGTCACAGGCGTAACGGGTAACCGGCTTCGCCGAGCTACGGTGACGCGGTTTTGCCGAGCATGTGTGGGGTATGGGTGGTTGATGGGAGGGGATGTGTGTATGAAGGAGGATGTGAGAGGTCCAAGGCTGGACTGCGACGTAGTTTGCAGCTCGCTGGAGATTTTGAGCAATGATTACGACGATACGTTGGCCAAGGTGCAGGCGATGGCCAGTGCGCTGGAGGCGAAGTATCCATACAATCGCGCCCACTCCGATCGCGTGGTAGCGATCGCGGAGGCTGTCGCCGACGAGCTGGGGCTCGATGGGGAGGATCGTAGCGCCATTGTCCAGGCCGCCGAGCTTCACGACCTGGGGAAGATCGCCGTGCCGGGTGAAATCTTGACCAAGCCCGCCAAGCTGACCGCGCAGGAGCGAGAGGTGGTGCAGCGGCACCCCTGGGTGGCGGCGTGCCTTCTTTCTCGGCTACTGTACTCCGACCAATGCATAAGTCTCGTTTATCACCACCACGAGTGGTACAATGGTGGCGGCTATCCGACGCGCCGTACGGGTGGGGAGATACCTCTTGGCTCGCGCGTGATCGCGGTGGCCGACGCGTTCGACGCGATGACATCGGATCGCCCATACCGCAAGGCAATGCCTTTGCAAGCGGCCCAGCGGGAGCTCGAGAATTGTGCCGGCACGCAATTCGATCCCGAAGTCGTCGATGCCCTCTTCAAGGCCTGCCACAAGAAAAGGGTTATTGCGGATTAGGAGTATTGATCTTTGTTCACTATCGGCACGGCCGGACACGTCGACCACGGCAAATCCACGCTGATTCGGGCCTTGACGGGCATCGACCCCGACCGCCTTCAGGAGGAGAAGGAGCGGGGAATGACCATCGACCTGGGCTTCGCCTGGCTACGGCTGCCAGGGGGCAGTGAGATCAGCATCGTGGACGTGCCCGGCCACGAAAGGTTCATCAAGAATATGCTGGCCGGCGTCGGCGGTATCGACCTCGCGCTTTTGGTGGTCGCCGCCGACGAGGGGGTCATGCCTCAGACTGAAGAGCACCTGGCTATCCTCGACCTGTTGCGCATCAAGCGCGGGCTCATCGCGGTGACGAAGATGGATCTGGTCGAGAGGGATTGGCTTGAAATGGTGGTCGCCGACGTCGAGGATCATTTGAAAGGCACGGTTCTGGAAGGGGCGACCATCGTGCCTGTGTCGGCGACGACCCGGGAGGGGTTGGGCGATCTGGTCGGCAGCCTGGAGCGGCTTTTGGCCGACACTCCTCCTAAGGTTGACCTAGGCCGTCCTCGCCTGCCCATCGATCGTGTGTTTACCCTCTCCGGCTTCGGCACCGTTGTCACCGGAACGCTTATCGACGGCAAGCTCAACGTGGGGCAGGAGGTGGAGGTGCAGCCGGTCGACCTGCGAAGTCGCATTCGCGGTCTGCAAACTCACAAGCACAAGGTCGAGGTTGCGATGCCCGGCAGCAGGGTGGCCATTAATCTGGCCTCGCTGGCCACAACGGAGCTGCATCGCGGCGACGTCGTCTGTTCCCCCAAGTGGCTACGTCCCACGCAGAGGTTGGACGTTCATCTCAGGCTGCTGCCCGGTGTGCCCAGACCGCTCAGGCACGGTGCCCACGTCAGCTTTCACGTCGGCTCGGCCGAGGCTTCGGCGACGATCGGTTTGCTGGATGTCGCCGAGGTCGAGCCGGGGCAAAGCGCCTGGGCGCAGGTCAGGCTCGAAGAGCCCGTGGTCGCCGTGAAGGGCGATCTCTTCGTGATCCGCAATCCCAACGCGACGCTCGGAGGGGGCGAGGTGGTGGATTCCCAGGCCAGGCGGCACAAGCGGTTCCAGCACAGCGTCATTGAGAGCCTCCAGGTTTTCCAGCGCGGGTCACCCCAGGACGTGGTGCTGCAGACGCTGGATAGCAGGGCTCCTTGCGAGCTAGGAACGCTGGTGCAGTCGACGGGATTGACGCCAGACCAGGTGAAGTCGGCTTTACAGGACCTCTCCGGCTCTGGCAGGGTCATTCGGCTCAACGATCATTGCACGTCGGCCGACGCCTGGAACAGGCTGGTGCTTCAGGCGGCCGATATTCTTCGCAGCTACCACCAACAGCACCCGTTGCGCATTGGGATGGCCCGCGAGGAGTTGAAGAGCAAGCTGGCGTTCTCGAGCAAGCTTTTCGGCGAGGTCATCGACCTTATGACCAAGGAGCAACGGATCGTCGAGCAACTGTCCAGTTTGAGGCTGCCGGAGCACGCTGTGCGGTTTGCTCCCGAGCAGGAGGAGAAGGTCCAGGCCATGCTCAAAGCTCTGGCAGAGAATCCGTTCTCCCCGCCGTCGGTCGCGGAGCTGGAACTAAAGTTCGGCCTCGAGTCGGAGATGCTTAGCGCGCTGGTGGAGCAGAGGAAGCTGGTGAGGGTTGCGGAAACCCTGGTTTTCTTGCCAACCGCCTACGAGGAGATGCTGCAGAGGATAATTGACTTCACGAAGGCCAAAGGCAAGGTGACCGTCGGCGAGGTACGCGATATGTTCGGCAGCAGCCGCAAGTACGTTCTGGCGCTGCTGGAATACCTCGACGAGCAACGTATCACCAGGCGCGTGGGGGACGAGAGGGTTCTGAGGTGACAATGAACAACTACAAGAAGACTATTGGGACGGGGATACTGCTGGGGTTGGTGGCGGGCGTGGCGTGGGCGGCGAGTCGTCGGTACGTAAGCTCCAGCCCGCGTCTGATCAACTGGGACCAGGTACGGCGTATCGCCATAGCCACCTGCAAGCAGTCCGCAGTGGGCTACCCCTTTTCGAGAGGCACGCTCACCGCCAGTTTCACAGAAATGGTGCAGCAGGCCGAGGGCCCCATTGCGGCTTACACGAGACGCGAGCTACCGCAGCCGCTGCGGTCGATCCACGTCTTCGACCGCATCGAGTGGATCGATGCCAACATCGCCAACTTCCGGCTGCTGTTCGAGCCCTTCGAGCGGCTCAACGAGCAGGCACACGAACAGAGCTCGACAGGCGCGCGGATCGTCGGCGGCTTCAACCAGATGGTTTTGAGCGGCCAGATGGGCTTGCTGATGGGCTACCTCGCGCAGCGTGTCCTGGGCCAGTACGATCTTTCGTTGCTGGGCCGCGAGCCCATCACGGCAGGACGCCTCTACTTCGTCGAGCCGAATATCCGTGAGCTTCAGCAGGGTCTCGGGCTGGACCCCAAGGAGTTCAGGATGTGGATCGCCCTGCACGAGACGACGCACGCCTACGAGTTCGAGGCCACTGCCTGGCTCCGAGGGCACATGAACTCCTTGCTCAACCGTTACTTCAAGACGATCAGCGCGGATTTTATGAACGTACATTCGAGCCAATCGGGATTGCGCACACTGGCGGGCAGGATCGGCACGAACCTGTTCCGCAGCGGCAACGTTCTGGAGCTGATGATGACGCGGGAGCAGCGCCACATCTTCCACCAGTTGCAGGCTTTGATGTCCCTCTTGGAGGGCTACAGCAATCACGTGATGGATCAGGTTGGCCGGTCCCTGCTTCCCAGCTACGAGCACCTGAAAGAACGATTTGAAGAGCGTGTGAAAAACAAGAGCGTGGGAGAGCGATTGTTTGCCAAGCTGACCGGGCTGGATGTCAAGATGGAGCAGTACACGCTGGGCGAGCGGTTTGTTAGCGAAGTTGCGCGGCGGCGGGGCATCGAGTTCGTGAACCTCGCGTGGGAGTCGTCGCTTTCGCTGCCCACGCTGGACGAGGTGCGTGAGCCAGCGCGGTGGATCAAGCGGATGGAGCGTATGGCGGTCGCATAGGCGACGCCCCTCCCCGCCCCGGGCGGACAGAGACGTCCGCCCCTACGGATGGGTTGTGCGTTCGGCTGGGACGGGCGCAGGGATAGATAGTTGACTCTGGACCTGGGCAGTATCGCGAGACAAATCAGGCAAATGGGGGCCGAGCTGAAGGCCGCCGGCGAAATACAGCAGGAGTATGTTGGGCGCGCGGTTGCCGTACTGCTCGACCATGCCGACGACTTCGAGGGCTTGCGGGCCAAGATCGAGGGTGCCCGAACGTTCTGGCCCGTCGCGCGACCAGTGGAGCCGCTCGACGCCAGGCGCAAGCCCGAACGAAGTGGTGCGAGCTATTGTGTCGTCGCCACCGACGGCTCCCAGATCGAGCCGGACCGCCACGGTCCGGCTATGTGCTGCCTCATGAACGTCGGGGCGGCGGTGCTCCAGTACGGCCAGTCACCAAAGGCCGAGCTTTGGAGCCGTCCTCAACTGTACTTCAGGGACGACGACTTGCACATCGTATCCAATAATCGACGGTTTCTGATTCAGGGACACCTCTTGACCGTGAAGCGCAGCATTGCCGAGGCCAATTTGCTTGCGGAGCTTGCACCGATACGCCCCGAGGGCTTGCCAGTGGTGGGACTTCAGGACGGAACGCTGGTTTTGCAGACGTTGGAGGGCTGGGGGATCGAGGAGCGGCTGCGTGACGAGCTGACAGAGCGGTTTATCGATTGCCTGGAACAGCTTAGACAGGCGGGCGTGCCACTCGCCAGCTACATAAGTCGACCCAGGGGTGCTGATGTCGTGAACGCTTTGCGCGTCGCAGCTTGCCCTTATGAGGTTGCCAATTGTCGGATGCACTGTCGTGAGCTTGTGGCTACCAGAACCGAGCCTTGTGGCTGGCTCGGCAGCGTGCTGGACCGCTTCCTCTTCGGCCGGTTGCCCCTGGCCGAGGGCGAGCACTCGGCTCTTTTCCTGAGCTCTTCGGCCATCTCGCTGGAGCGCTACGGGGAGCACAAGGTCTATTTCTTCTATGTTAACGTGGGCAAGGAGATCGCTCGCGTAGAGGTTCCCCAGTGGGTTGCGCGCGAGGATTCATCGCTCAATCTCGTGCGACAGGTGGTCTACGACCAGTGCAGGCGTGGTGACGGCTACCCCAGGGCGCTTGCAGAGGCGCACGAGAGGGCCGTGGTGAGCGCCGCCGATCGCAAGGTTTTCTGGCGTCTCGTCGACTCCGTGTTTGCGGGCCAGGGTCTGCCCGCGTCGGTTTCTCAAAAGGACAGAAGCAAGAAGATGAGGGGTGTCTGACAGGCGCGGCAGCCCGCCATAGGGGCGTGGTTGATCGCGACTTTGTAGCGGAGATTGTAGATTATGCCAAGTGTGTAGGGACAGGGCCTGAATTTCCCTTGTAACGAGACGCCTCGGCAATACTGGCGTCGCGGCGCTAAAGCAACCGCTTCAGGCCGCAAACCGGCGATATCTCCGTGCCAGCGGCCCGATGCGGTCCCTTCAGGGCCGTGATGCTCATAGGATGAATGTGTCAATATGCAAACGAAGCAGTTGTCTGAACTAATCGACGTGGCTCTGGCGAAGGAAAAGGCTGACTTGATCGTCGCCAACGGTACGCTGGTGAACGTGTACACGGGCGAGTTGTTGGAGGAGACAGGTGTCGCCGTCAAGGGCGAGTACGTGGCCTATGTCGGCCCAAACTGGGAGGGAATGGTGGGTGCCGACACAGTTGTCATCGACGCCGGCGGGAGGTTTCTCGTGCCCGGCTTCATCGACGCCCACGCACACGTCGACAACCTGTATATGGTTTCGGAGTTCGTGAAGTATGCCGTGCCTGGGGGGACGACCACCGTCATCACCGAAACAAGTGCCGTCGCCAACGCTATGGGCTACGCGGGCGTCGTGGCTTTTGTGGAGGTGCTGAAGGCTCAGCCCATTCCTATGTACGCCCTGGCGCCGGCGATGGTCCCCGCCTATCCCGATTTCGAGAGTTCCTCGAACTTATCTAACGAGGAGATAGAGGGGATCCTCGAGCTGCCCGACGTCGTGGGATTGGGCGAAACCTACTGGCCGCGGGTGATCCAGAGCGACGAAGACGTTTTGCGCAGAGTGGCCTTCGCTAGACAACTTCACAAGCCGGTGCAGGGCCATTCGGCAGGCGCCAGGAGCAACAAGCTCGCGGCCTATGCCGCTGCCGGCATACTCTCGTGCCACGAGCCTATCACGGCCGACGAGGCGATGGAGCGACTGCGCCTCGGGATGCACGTGATGGTTCGCGACGGATCGATGCGCCGCGATCTGGAAGCGATCTCGTCGATCAAAGACCGAAACATCGACTTGCGGCGTGTCGTCCTCGTCACCGACGGCCTGTGGCCCGACGACCTCCTCGAGCTGGGCTGCGTGGACTTTCTGGTTCGGAAAGCCATTGGCCTGGGCTTCGATCCGATGAAGGCCATACAGATGGCCACCATCAACCCGGCCGAGCACTTTCACCTGGATCACCTGGTTGGGGGAATCGCCCCGGGCAAGTACGCTAATCTACTCCTCGTCCCGGACCTCCGCGAGGTCAAGTGCGACTGCGTGATCAGCAAGGGCCGGGTCGTCGCCGAGCACGGCCGGATGACAGTTCCTGTACAAGCAGACGCATATCCCGAGGCGCTGCTCAGGACGATGCACCTTCCGTGCAAGCTGGTGGCAGGGGACTTTGCAGTCGAAGCTCCGGACGGCCCGAGCAAGGCGCAGGTGAGGGTGATGGACATTGTCGGCGAGATGCTCGTGGCTGAGCATCACACGATGCTGCCGGTTGTCGACGGCCACTTGCAGGCAGATCCAACGGCGGACATCATCAAGGTCGCCACTCTCAATCGCTACGATGGCCTGGGCACCCGGTTCGTGGCGTTCCTGAGAGGGTTTGGGCTGAGATCAGGAGCGATGGCCTCCAGCGTTTGCTGGGACACTTACAACATCGTCGTCGCGGGGGCCGGCGACGACGATATGGCCGTCGCCACAAACCGTCTGGCAGAGCTGCAGGGTGGCGTCGTGCTGTGCGAAGAGGGCAGGATTCTAGAGGAGATTCCCTTGCCCATTGGCGGCATTATCTCCACTTTGCCGACAGTGGATGTACGAGATCGTCTACTCCATATCGATCAGGAGCTCGTGCGGCTTGGCTGCACGCTCTCCAATCCCTTCCTAACCCTGCAAACGCTTACTTTCACCGGGGTGCCGCACCTTCGTCTGACCGAGCGCGGCCTTCTGGACGTGAGACACAGGAAGCTGGTCGGGGTCGTCGTTTGAAAGGAAAGATGTGACCGAATTCACGACCATTGGGCGCCGGCTGCCGCGGACGGACGGCGTGGCCAAAGCGACCGGCCAGGCGAGGTACGCTGGAGACATTATCCAGCCCCGGGCGCTGTACGGCAAGATATTGCGGAGCCATCTTCCTCACGCGCGCGTGCTCGATGTCGACACGAGTCGAGCATCCAGGTTGCCAGGGGTGAAGGCGATCATTGCAGGTCGAGATACCCTCGGCATCAAGTATGGCACGTTGCGGTTCCGCCAGAGGTTTATGGACGAGCAGGCGCTGGCAGTGGACAAGGTTCGGTACATCGGCGACGAGGTGGCCGCGGTGGCGGCGATCGACGAGGACGTGGCCGAAGAAGCCCTCAGCCTGATCAAGGTCGAGTACGAGGAGCTGCCGGCTGTCTTCGATCCAGACGAGGCGATGCTGCCAGGCGCCCCGCAGATTCACGAGCACGCGCCGGGCAACCTGTGCCGGCGCATCGTCTTCGATTTCGGCGATGTCGAGAAAGGGTTTGCCGAGTCGTACCACGTGCGAGTCGACCGCTTCAGCACGCACGGCGCGGCTCACGCACCGCTGGAGCCGCACACCTGCGTCGCCGCTTTCGATGCCTCCGGCAAGCTGACTGTTTGGACGTCCACGCAGGTGCCATACTTCGTCAAGACCGACCTGGCGCTGACTCTGGGTATTCCGGAGAGCAGCGTGCGGGTTATTCTACCCTACGTAGGAGGGGCGTTTGGGGGGAAGTCCGATGGGATGTTTGCCCTGGATTTCTGCGCGGCGCTCCTGTCGAGAAAGACCGGGATGCCGGTGCGCATGGCCTACACGAGGGAAGAGGAGTTCGTGGCCACACGCCGACGCCATCCCGTCGTCATCGAGCTCAAGACCGGCGTGTCGCGCGACGGCGTAATCCTGGCGCGCGAGGCCAGATGCGTTCTCGACGGCGGGGCCTACAATGGCTTTGGACCGGCGACGGTTTTGCTGTGCGGCATATTCCTGAATCTGCCATATCGCTACGGCAGCTTCAAATATGAGGGGCTGCGGATCTACACCAACAATCCGGTTAGCAGCGCCATGCGTGGCCACGGGGCGCCACAGGTACAGTTTGCCAGCGAGGTGCAACTGGACCGCCTGGCCAGGGACATCGGCGTCGATCCGCTGGAGATACGCCTGAGGAACGCCCTGAAAACCGGCGAGGTCACGCTCAACGGCTTCAAGATCAAGAGCTCCGGGTTTGAAGAGAGCTTGAACGTGGTGGCGGAGAAGTCCGGTTGGAAGGAGAGGCGAGGCAAGCTGCCTCCAAATCGGGGCCTGGGCATCGCGGGCACGGGATTTCCCTCTGGCACCGGGTATCGACAGCGACCGGAGCTACCCGTTTACTCGGCGGCGATAGCCAAGCTGAACGAGGACGGCTCGATCGCGCTGCTCTCGGGTGCGGCCGACACCGGCCAGGGCTCGGATACGGCGCTGGTGCAGATCGTGGCCGAGGAGCTGGGCGTGGATTTTTCCGAGGTGAAGCTTACACGCGCGGACACCGATGTCACGCCGATTGACCTGGGCAACTTCGCGAGTCGGGAGACGATGTTCGCCGGGAACGCGGCCAAAGCGGCGGCGGCGGACTTGAAGCAGAAGCTGCTGGTCGAGGCCGCGGATCTGCTCGAGGCGAGGCCGGATGACATCGAGATCCGCGCGGGCCGGGTGTTCGTCCGAGGCAGCGCGGACAAGGCGCTGGCGTTTCGCGAGCTGGCGCACGCGGTCTATCTGAAGCGTGTGGGGAAGCCACTCGTGGGCGAGGGGATGTACGATCCGCCGGATAAGATCAACTACGCGACCTACACTTTTGGAGCTCAGGTTGCCGAGGTGGAGGTTGACCCTCACACCGGACGGGTGACGGTGTTGGACGTCGTAAGTGCCCACGACTGTGGACGTGCCATCAACCCTATGGCGGCTGAGGGCCAGTTGGAGGGCTCGATCCACATGGGGTTGGGATGGGCGCTGACGGAGGATCTAGCTCTGGAAGAGGGAAGCGTCATGAATCCTTCGTATCTCGATTACAGGGTGCCCACGGCTCTGGAGATGCCGAGCGTCAGCGTGGAGCACGTCGAAACCGACGACCCCGAAGGCCCCTTCGGGGCCAAGGAAGCCGGCGAGGGCATTGTTCCTCCAACTCCACCCGCCATCGCTAATGCCGTCACCGATGCCACGGGCAAGCCGTTCGACGACTTGCCGCTGGATGGTGCCAGGATCACAGATACCCGGTGGCCACGGCCGAACAAGCGCTAGACGTCGTCTAGCTGGCGCTGCGCCAGCGAACCCGCGCGGTCGGGAATCAGCAGCGCGAGGGGTGTCATAGCGGCTAGAAAGACCGAGACGCCGAAGAAGACGGCCTGGAACCCCGCGGCCCTGTCCTCGTACAGCGAAAGGACCAGCAGAATGGCGGAGGTGCCCACGACCCCGCCCATCGTTCGGAACATGCCACGAAGGCCGGTGATGGCCGCCACACGATCCGGCATCAACTCGATAGCCGCGTTGTGGGTGGCCGGTGTCGAGATGCCCATCCCCAATCCGTTGAGGGTGAAAGCAAACGCCAGCACCACGAAATTGTCGATCTGCCAACCCAGAATTACTGGCTCGACATAGCGCTGGCTAAGGTAGAACGCGGCAAATGCGAGGACGAGAATACCCCCGATAATTGGCATCCGATACCCGACGCGGTTGAGTAGGAGGCTGCCGACGAGCGCCATCACGATCATGCTCAGGGAACGGGGGGTCATCAAGAGGCCGCTTTGCGAGGGCGTCATGTTGTAAGCTATCGTGGCGTACAGAGGCATGAGCGAATAGACGCCATAGGTGCATGTGCCCAATAGAAAGTTGAAGAGGTTGGTTGCGACGAATGGCTTCCAGCGGAGCAGCGCGAGATCCAGAATAGGCTCAGTGACGCGATCCTCGTGCCACACGAAGCCTACCAGGGCCAGCCCGCCAGCCACCAGACCGATCCAGACGAGGGCGTCGCCCAGCCTTGCTTCGGACTCACTGATGCGGGTGAACGCGTACATGAAACACAAGACTGTTGCACTGAGCAAGATGGCGCCTTTGAGGTCCAGCTTGCCCTGGACGCGGGGGCTTGTGTCGTGCAGCAATGCGTAGGCCAGCACCGCAACGGCGATGCCAATGGGCAGGTTGACGTAGTAGATCGAGCGCCAGGAGAAGTTCTGCACCAGCCAGCCGCCGATGTTTGGGCCGACCACTCCGCCGATGGGCCAAATCGCGGTGAATAGGCCGATCATAGTGGCCCGACGCTTCGGGAACTCGTCGCTCACGATGCCGATGGTCGACGGCATTAGGGCGCCGCCGCCGATGCCCTGCACGATACGGCAGAAGATAAGCCATTGCACGTTTGGTGCAAGCGCGGCAAGTAAGGAGGCCGCGGTAAAGATGAGCGCGGCGGCCACAAAGACGCGCTTCCGTCCCAGATCGTCGCTGACGCGACCCACGAGGGGCATCGTGATGGTCGTGGAGAGCAGGTTGGCGGTAATGGCCCAACCCAGCCAGCTTAGATTGGTTTGTAGGTCCTCCAGCATGGAGGGCAAAGCGACCAGCAGCATCGTGCTGTCGAGCGCGGCCATGAGCACTGCCGATGCCACTATGGCGAAGACGACGTAACTATGGCGGGAATGCAATCTGGAACTCACTCCTGGTGAACTGATTTCTCAAGCGATGCCCATCTTACCACTTCGGGGGTCTTTGTTCAAACCGGGCAGGCGGGATTGGGTAGTTTTCGGAGCGGGATGGCGGTGGTGGCCCCGCCCCACCCCTGGGCGGACAGAGACGTCCGCCCCTACAGGTCTGCTTGGCAAGGGCTAGGGCGAGGAGACCTCGCCCCTACTAGCTGGCCTTTCTGGCGGGCGTTGGCGGTTGCTCGGCTTCGATGGGTGTAGGATGTGCCACGACGAGGGTGGGGTGCTTCAGCAGCCTGGCTCTATGCAGGTGTTCGTAGGCTTTGATGGCGGCTGTGGTCCCGTCGCTGATGGCGTTGGTTATCTGTCTGGTGCTCTGCGCGCGGATGTCTCCGGCTGCATAGATGCCGCTCTGGGATGTCTCCATGTCCCAGCCCGTGACGACGTATCCGCCCGAGTCCAGCATGACGCCGCTGGGGAATATGTGGCTGTTGGGGCGGAAGCCGACGTAGATGAAGACGCCGGCGACGTCGAGCCGGCCTTCCAGGCCGGTGTGCTTATCTCTGGTAACTATCCATTCCACAGCCCGATTCCCGCCGATCTCCTTGACAGCGGTATTCCATACGAATTCCACCTTCGGATTCGCGGACAGCCGGTCGACCAGCAGTGGCACCGCGTCGAGACGGTCGCGGTTGGTGATCAGATAGACTTTGCTGGCAAAGCGGGTGAGATAGTCGGCCTCACCCACGGCCGAATCGCCGGAGCCGACGACGGCCACGACTTTGTTGCGGAAGAACGGGCCGTCGCACACGGCGCAATAGGAGACGCCACGCCCGGTAAACTTAGCCTCCCCCGCAGCGCCCAGCTTCTTCGGGCTCCCACCGGCGCAGACGATGATGGCGCCCGCCCGGAAAAGCTGCCCGTCCTCGGTACGCACCACTTTCTCGCGCCCCCGGTTATAGATCTCGGCGACCGCACCGCGCCGGGTCTCGACGCCAAAATCGCGGGCGTGGCTCTCGATCTTTGCAGCCAGCTCTGCTCCCGTGATATTCGGCAGCCCAGGGTAATTGTCGACGAGCTCCGTTGCCAGCAGTTGGCCGCCGAGCGACTCCTTTTCAAGAATCAAGGTACGGAGCTCCGCGCGTCCGCAGAAAAGTCCGGCGGTCAGGCCTGCCGGACCGCCCCCGATAATCACTACGTCGTAATGCTTCTCTTCCATCGCGCTTCCCTCTCTGTGGTTCAGTGTTATCGGGGTCGCAAGATACGTACCAATGGCTGGGGACTTGATATAGCGGATCAGCTCCGAGGGATAGGAGTCACTCGCGCTACGTCTGCCAACTGGCGGCCGGTGAGCTTCCGCAACAACTGTGCGAGCAGGCTGGCGTCGCCGCTGGTGAAGAATCGGACGTCACCGTGCTGAGTGCGGGACGTCCGGAGGTCTCTGGCGTCCAAAACACGGCCTACCTGTCTGGCCACGGCAGCCGCTGGATCGATGACGGCCACCTCACTGCCGACGATTTTTTCGATTAGTGGTTGAAGAAACGGGTAGTGGGTGCACCCCAGCACCAGCGCGTCGACCTTCTGTGCCAGCAGCGGATCGAGGTATTGGCGCAGGAGACGCTCCGCGCGCTCGGTATCGACCTCGCCCGCCTCCACGAGCTCGACGAGGCCGGGACAGACCTGCCGCAATACGACAACGTCGGAGGCAAACTTCTGCACGAGATCGTCGAATATCTCGGTTTGGAACGTCGCGTTGGTAGCCATCACACCGATGCGCCTGTTGTGTGTGGAGAGTGCGGCGGGCTTCACGGCGGGCACGATTCCCACGAAGGGCACGGGAAACGTCTCCCGGAGGTAGGCGAGACTGGCTACCGAGGCGGTGTTGCACGCCACCACGACAAGCTTGGCTCCTTGGTCGAGCAGGAAGGTGACGATGCCGTGGGCCAGGCGGCGGATCTCCTCCTGGGTTTTTGCCCCGTAAGGACAGTTGGCCGTGTCGGCGAGGTACAGAAGGTTTTCGCGAGGCTGTTGAATCTCGATCTCTTTGAGGATGGTCAAGCCGCCCACCCCCGAATCGAAGACGCCAATGGGGCGATGGTCGGGCACCTGTTAACACCTCGGAACGTTTTGCTAACGATATCTTATTCTCTTGATAATCCCCTTGTCAACCTTTGGTCAAGCAGCTATAATGCTGGCGAAATCCTGCCGGGTAGGGGATCGTGACGACCGTCTCGATGGCAGAAGTTGAAAAGGAGATGAAATGCCGAACATTATCGTGAAGATAACGGCCGGTCGACCTGCAGAGCAGAAGCGGGAGCTCGTGGACGTGCTGACCGCTGGGATGGTAAAAGTCCTCGACGTTGCACCCGAGTCGATCACCATTCACATCGAGGAGTACACTCTGGAGAACATCGCAAAAGGGGGGAAGCTTTTCCTCGACACGCGAAAGAAGTAGATGTCTGAACCGCAGATGACGCAGATTAAGGGATTACGCAGATTACCACCAAATCGCTGACTTTCGGTATCTGCGAAATCCCCTAATCTGCGTTAATCTGCGGTTCAGACTGCTTGGTGGCGTCCGCCCTAGTACTACAACCGCACATCGCGGACTGTCATTC
>JACQUC010000261.1 GCA_016210495.1 Chloroflexota bacterium | reverse complement strand
CCGATCTTGTTGCGGTACTTGAAGCAGTCCGCTAGCGTTTTTTCAGGACTGTAGACATGCACATAAACCCCGTCCACCGAATGCGTTTCAGTTCCCTCAGAGAAGGCGCCACCACCAAACCAGAAGATGCGAATCGGGGGATGCGGTATTCGTGGCGCCGCTGCTCCTCGTTGGAGAGCGACGTACACTTCGTGTGGGACCTGCGTCGTGAGTTCGTGGAAAGAAAGCGCCGAAACCAGGCAGATAACGCCTTGCGGCACGTTCAGCGCCACCGACACAAGATCGTGATTCGCTAGAGGCGGAGCCTCCGCCAGACGATACAGACCACGACCAAGCTGTGTCAGGACACCAGCATCTCGCATAGCGTATAGCGTCCGAGGATGGATGCCAAGTCGGATGCTTTTCATCGTCTGCAGCGTACCGCCGTGTTGACGGAAAACCGCCTTTGCCCTGTCGATGTTGTTTCGATTCTGTTCTGTTAGATGTTTCATGGATAGATATCTCAGCAGTTACATGTATTTGCAGATAATTCTATCCAGTTATCTCGCTCTTGTCAAGCCGGCCGGCCAAGCGCCCAAGATCGCGTAGTTGCTCTGGGGCAGCCGTTGGCATATAATGAGAGAGGATATCGACCAGGAGGCTGGGTGATTGTCGCCAATATCCGGATCGCACAAAGCAGAAAACGTGGGCGTCGTAATCGTCGAGGACGAGGACCTTTTCCGGGACCTTCTGCGCATCGTCCTGCTCCAACAGGAGGGGATCGAGGTGCTTGGATCCTTTGCCGAGGCGGAGTCTGCCCTGGCGGCCATTCCCGACCTCAGGCCGCAGGTCGCCATCCTGGATATCCAACTGGGGCCGGGCCTCAACGGCATCCAGCTGGGACTTCGGCTGCGTCGCCGGCTGCCCGGGCTCGGGATCGTCTTGCTCTCCAACCTGGACGACCCGGTGTTTCTCTCTTCCCTCCGAGAGGAGGAGATCGCGGGCTGGTCCTATTTGCTGAAGCGGTCGGTACGTGATGCCGGTGCGCTGGTGCGGGCGATTCGTGGAGCGGCGGAGGGAAGGATGGTGCTGGACGAGGCCGTCGTACGGGGAAGACAGCCCCGGACGGATGGGGTTCTCTCCGGACTCACGCCTCGCCAGATGAAGATCCTCAGCTTGATGGCTCAGGGGCTGGGCAACGCGGCCATCGCCGAGCGGCTGGTTCTATCCGAGAAAACGGTGGAGAACCACATCAATGGTCTGTACCAGCAGCTCGATCTCCAGGGAGAGGGTTCATCTACCCACACCAGGGTGAAAGCCGTCGTGCTGTACCTCTTGGAGAGCCGGCGGGGAAGGCGATAGATTTCCCTTTGGCAGCGGAATCTCCACGGACACCGTCGTCCCGAGCCCGGGCACGCTGGAGACCGTGGACTTGCCGCCCACCGATTGCGCGCGGCCGGCGATCAGCCTCAGTCCCAAACCCGGATTCGTCCCATTCGCTTCGAATCCCCGCCCATCGTCCCTGACTGAAACCAGGAGCCCCCGCTCCGCATCGGCTTGCAACGAGACGTGCACCTCGCTGGCCCCGGCGTGCCGGCGGACGTTGCTCAGCACCTCCTCCAGAATGCGGTAAGCGGCAAGCCTGACGGGCATCGGGATCAGGTTGTCGTCCGGATCGTCCATCCTCGTCAATCTCCCCTGGCCGACGTGTAGCTCGAGGCGAAACGTATCGTCGAACGTGCTTGCCAGCGAACGGACTGCAGGCACCAGTCCCAGGTCGACTATTAAAGGGTGCAAGCGATGGCTCGCTTCGCGAATCTCTTTCTCGCGCACCTCGTCGATCAGCTTCTTGGCCTCGGCCAGGATCGCCAGGCACTTCGGACTATCCGCTGGCAGCAAAAGCTCGCAAGCGTCCAGATGGTGCACGGCCAGAAGCAGGCTGTTCTGCACCCGCCCGTGCAGTACCTCAGCCACCTGGTAGACAAGCCTCTCGTGCTCTTCCAGCATCGCCGCCGTACGCTGCTGATCCAGCAAGAGAGCCTCAGTGCGTTTGCGCTCGGTGATATCACGAAGAATGATGGCCCGGCCGATGGTGCGATCCCGACCGTCGATGAGAGGCGAGGCGTACCCGTCGTAGCACCGCTCCGAGCCCTCTCCAAGATAGAATTCCGCGCGCACTTCGGCGGGTTTGCGATAGAGATCGAGCAGCTCGGGGCAAGGACAGAACGTGTCCTCCGCTGGCTGCCCGAGCGCCTGGGACAGGGAATGGCCGAAGATCTGCTGCGCGGCGGAGTTGAGATCGATGATCCGACCTCGCGCGTCGAGCACCACGACGGCGTCGCCTAGGCCCTCGACGATCTTGTGGCGCGCGATGGGGGCGACGTCGAAGAGCCTCCGGCGAAAGATTCCCCAGGCAATAATGAGCGCTCCGGGGCCGGCCAGGACAGGCGCCATATCCAGAGCGCCCATGGGGGGGAGGTCAAAGAGGTCTATGATGCTGGCGAAGACGGGCAAGAAGGCACCGCCCAGCACGGCCAAGGACTGGCTGCGATAGGGTCTGGGGGCGTGCAAAAGAAAAGAGAAAAGAACAACGCCGTTCGCGGCGCCCACCAGATAGGAAAACGCCGCGTGGACCCAGTACCACGGGCCAGGATCGTAGGCAGCGGTCGCCAGGAGGCCAGAGGAAGCCCAGCGAACGTCGCCGTGTACCAAACCGTGAAACCCACTGGTCCACGCAAGAACCACCGTGAATAAGGGCACCACGCACAACAGGCCCAGGCGGCGGGGAGTTAGCCAGTGCTCACGCCCGGTGTATTGGAGGACCATAGCCAGCCACGCCACCGGCAAGGGAACCATTCCGACGAAGCTCACGTCGATCCAGAAGGTCGCCGTGGCCGCGTCTGGGGCTGTCATCGCCAGCACGACCGCTGGCGCCCACAGCGCGAGGCCGCCGAAGCCGATCACAGCCGGAGTGGCGCCAGGCACATGGCGATGTCGCCAGGCGTAAGATGCCAGCGCAGCCGCCAGCAAGGCCGACAGCAACACGATGGGTATGTAGGCCTGCCCGAGCCAGCTCATTGCGACCTCCGACCCCTGCATCGGGCGCCTCCATACGCCCCGTCAATCGATCCTGCTTTCCTCTGGCCGCAAGTCAGCGCCCGGGCGAAGCAAACGCTCCCTCTCGCTCCGGTCTGCCGGCCAGGGCATCCGGATTGACCTCTCGGGCAACATTCCTCACCATAAAGACGATTACTCCCGTGCCCACGGCGTTGGCGACGATCATTGGTAGGGCGATAATCTGCACGGTAGCCATAGCGCTAGAGAAGGGCTGAACCAGCAGGAGGATGAGCCCCATCTCCAGCGCCATCATAACTACGGCGTACAGACCAGCCCAGTGCGCTGCAATAACATTCTTGCCCACCCAGAGGTACACCAGCCCGCCCAGAAGGCCGGCCAGTATCGTGGTAATGGCGCAAGGAGTGGCGGTAAGGCCGCCCACGGTGTAGCGATGAATCCCACCGATCAGTCCCGCCCCTAGCCCGACAACCGGTCCCCCCACCAACCCGGCGACCATAGGCGACATATCCCGGATGTTTATTATGGCCCCGGACGGGAGGGCTGCTCCGGTATACGTTCCTAAGATGGCCAACCCGCCAAAGAAGACGATCAGGACCGCCTGGTTCCTGGCGTGGAGCCGCCGGCTCAGGATCTGCCTGAAGTACCCGGTCTGCGCCAGGGCGTAGACCAGGAGAAAAGCCAGGCCTACCTTCTCCAACATGCTCCACAACAGACTGCCCGTGGCCGCATCCATGGTTTGGACTCCTTTCAAGTTCCGGTTTGAGCGTGTTTGAAACCCGCCGGGTAGTGTCCTTTGCGCTGGCCGCAAAGAACAGCAGCGCCGGCGCCTTCCGGGAGACGTGCCGCCTTATGATACACCCAGATGACTCGGTTGTCTACCCAGGCGGGCAACTTACGTTAAAGGGGGCTATAGTAGTTGCGAGCTGAGCGGCAATATGTCCGTCTTTCTCTGCTCGTGGTAGCCCCAGTTTAGCCGCCTAATGCGACCAAGAATTGGGTGCTAGCACCCTTGATGCCGGCTGCGGGCTCGTTTATACTGGCCTGGCAGCCAGTTGGTACCAACCTGGTGAAGATCAGACGTTCACAGCCCGGCCGACGTGGATTGCGCCAGAGGGACACCCGGCTCGCGGACATGGCTGGAGGCGGCGGAGGGACCCGATTTGAAAGAAACCGAGCACATCTTCGACGATCTTTTCCGGCAGACGCTCGATTGCGTTACGGAGCTCAGGAGCCGGCAGCTAGAGACCCGCGCCGAGCTGGACGCTGCCAGAAAGAAAATCGCCTTTTACGAGACGCTCCTTAGCCAGACTTCGGATGGGCTTCAAAAGAGGAACGCGGAGCTGGCGGTCGAGCTGGAAGGGCAACGGGAGAAGGTGGCCGAGCTTCGGCGAAGCTTGAGCGCAATCCTCGAAAACTACGGCCGGAACATGCGGCATCTGATGGCAGAGATCGAGGAGGCCAGGGAGTTGCTCGATTCTCGTGGCGCGGGTGAACAGGCAGCACTGCAGGACGGAAAGGAGGAGTTGCGGTAAAAGCTGGCTGAACAGGTCGAGCCAGCCGACGGTTCGAAATGCCCTCCCAGCACTGGACCTGCACGTCCTGCTCGGAACCCGGGTGCGAGTGATGGAGGAGCGCCATGTCGCACTGGCATCCAAATCAGCTGCTGCCGGCTAGGTCGGCCCGGCGCGTCGCGGCGCGTACAGTCACCAGACGGTCTATTAAGCACCGAAGAAAGGAGGTTCATGATGAAGGTAAAGACCAATGTGAAGGCAGCAGGTTGCAAAGATGACTGCAGATTAAAATACTTCAAGTGCATGGGAAATGGCTACTCCGATTGCGACAGGCGGGGGACAGAGTGCCTTGGGCAATGCAAGGACTAGTGACGGTGCTCACCGGGCGGTTGGCAGAGCTCGGGCACGCCCAGAATGCGCAAGTCAATGCCGGTCGGGGTCCTGAGGCAAAGCCGTGGGGAAACCCATTATCACCCTCGGGTGAAATCCCGGGGAGATAAGGAAGAACATGATGAAAAGTAAGACCAATCTGAAGGCAGGAGTCAAGGTTCAGATAGAGCATTATAAAGATGAGGCCCTTCCCCTCCGTCCCATACGAGCGAGAGGGCTACGGTGATAGAGTGCCTTGGGCAATGCAGGGGCCAGTGACGGTGCTCACCGGGCAGTTGGCAGAGCTTGGGCACGCCCAAGAATGCGCGGGTGAATGCTGGTCGGGGTCCTGAGCAACAAGCTTCGACTACCGTGATATCGTGCTCATTGCGCCGCTCACCTTTGGCCCGCCCCAAAGTCCCGTGGGGAAACCCGTTATCACACTCGGACGAAATCCCGGGAGAGAGGAGGTTCTTGATGAAAGTAAAGACCAATCTTAAGGCGCTTTATGGCCCGCATGGCACATCCCGCTGCTTGGATTCCTGTGCCACGTTCGGCAATGCGGAGGAGCGCGCCAAATGCAAAAAAATGTGCTTATCACGGTAGTCGAAGCTTGTTGCAACAAATGCGGGACTCAATATCACCCTCGGATGAAATCCCGGGGAGGAGGTTCATGATGAAAGTAAAGACCAATCTGAAGGCAGGAAGCCGTCAATGCTGGGAAAAATGCAGGACCGCAGTGGGCGACGAGTGCCGGAAATTGGGCCTTGGAGCCGAGGATTGCCTCGCCAAGCAGAATAAGTGCTACGAGAATTGCGTTGGGAGCTCCTGAGGCAAAGCCGAGGGGAGCCCGCTCGGCGGCAGTGATTCACTATTCGTTGGCGCCGGTCGATCGACGCGGGCCCGGCGGGGCGGCGAAAATGGGCAAAGGAGGCGATGATGAAGGTAAGGAGCGGTCTAAGATCGGGTAAGGACGTGGGCGAATACCTGGGCGATGCCCGGAGCCTGGGGGCGGGCGCCCTCCAGCAATTGAGTCCGGCGCTGGAAGGGGCCAAGTCCTTCGGCAGCGGCGCGGTCCGACAGGCAGGCTCGTTGCTGGGCAAGGTCGGCTCTTCCCTGGGCGACCGGAAGCTCTGGACCTGGCCGTTTTAGATCGCGGCCGGGGCCTTTGTTGGAGGATTTCAATTGAACGAAAGGCTCATCGTAAGTGGCGGCTACAGGGCCAGGACCGGCGTGAAGTCAGGCTCTGCAGCCGACGAATGCAAGGCGGCTCACCAAGATGACATCTGCGGATACGTGAGCTGTGCAATCGAGAAGGGAATCCCGGAGTGGGCGTTCCCCTGGGACCAGCGGGTGAGCTGCCTGGGAAAGCGGGGACCGTCGTAGCCGGCAGGAGCGGTGTCGACAAGAGCCGTGGCGTCGGCGGGCCCGTTCCTCTTCCCGCCGCTGCGGGATCTGTAGAGATCGCGGGGCTAAAGCCACCGCGTCAGGCCGCCTGCAGGCGACGTTCACCGCCAAGCGGCCTGACGCGGTCCCTTCAGGGCCGCGATGGAAGTGCGTTTGTAGTACTAATCGGCCGGCAAGGTGAATTCCTCCTGGAGCGGTCGCGATCCTGAGGGGAAAGCAGGACAGGAGAACAGGATGAAAGTGAAGACAGGGCTGAAGGTGGGCAAGGCACTCGGGGATCTGGTGGGAGACGCCACCCAGGCGACGGGGCTGGACAAGGTCGCGGCGGCGCTCAGCCGCCTTACGGGCCTCCACTGCGGCTGCGAGGAGCGAAAGGCAGCCCTCAACCGTCTGGTTCCCAGGGTGCCGCTAACCTGACGATCCCTCCGGTAGTACGACCGATGGCGGATAGGTAGAAGAAGGAGATGCAAAGATGTTGATTCTAGCACTGGTGTTGTTAGCGGTCGGCGTGGCCTGGCTCATGTGGCGACGACCGGGGCGCGGAGAGCTGCCCAACGTGCCGAAGATCGAGGTGAAGGCGCACCTGAACCGGGTTGGTCCTCAGGTGGACAGGGTTCGGAAGGGCTGGTCCTTCCTGAGGAAGGATTGGTCCTTCTTTGGGAAGGACTGGTCTGGCCAACGCTCGGCCCTGGCGTCCCGGTTCCGATCCTGGACCGCCACCGCGGAGGCCAGAGGGCTTGCTCCCGACGCCCACTTTGTGGCCTGGCTGGAGAAGAGGTCGGATAGGGAGCTGGCGGAGCACGTCGGGCAGGTGGCGAGCTTCTGCGAGTCCAGCGGCTTCGAGCTGGCCTGGCTGCTGGACGGCAAGGGGCAAAGCGAGGCCACCCTGGCGGTGGAGAAGGTGGTGTTGGCCGGCGCCCAGGCGATCTGGAGCGCCACCGATTCCCACCCCTTCGTGGCCTACCTCCAATGGCAGAGGGGGGCGGGCGACAAGAGCACGCGCGCCTTCGAGGCCCGGCTCTATGGCAGGCTGGTGGAGGCCGGCCTCGCGAACACGCCGGCCAATCTGCTGCTGGCCGGCGAGAAGGACCGTAAAACCCACGTGCGACAGGCCATCGAAAGCGCCGCCCGAAGTGGCCAGGAGTTCATCGCGATCTTGAGCGCTCTCGCCGAGGAGCCGGCCGCGGTGGAGAAGGCGAATCCCAAGGAGGAGAAGCGAGGCTCCGCCAGCAAGGCGGCGGCAGGGGTTCAGGCTGTCTGAAACGCCAATCGGGCGCGTGCGATAGCCCTCGCCGCGCGCCCTTGAGTTGGCCACAGCCGACCACCCGGACCGTCGCGCCACGGCGCCCTCGACTATCACCCTCAGGGCGAAGTCCTGGGCAGAAAGGAGGAAAGTGATGAAGGTAAAGACCGATCTCAAGGCGGGGGATTGGAGGCAGTGCCTCAAGGACTGTGACAGTATCACTTCAAACATACGACGCGCCCGTTGCAAGGATACTTGCCTCCTCGAGTCCCGCTGGGGTTTGATCCCCTAGGCGACCTCTGATGGTGCTGACCGGGCAGTTGGCAGAGTTCGGGCACGCCCAAGAATGCGCGAGGCGGTGCAGGTCCGGGTGCTGAGCAAAGCCGAGGGGAACTCACTATCACCCCCGGGGTGAGATCCCGGGGAGAAAGGAGGAGCGTGATGAAGGTAGAGACGAATCTCAAGGCGGGCGGGGATCAACGGATTCTAGCGCGTCTCATAGGGTGCTCCCAAGTCGCCTGTAAGAATAGCAGGGATATGGGCGCCTTCAATCTGTGCATGCAGAAGTGCATGGAAAACTCGCCCAGCGAGTCTGCGTGAGTCACGGCCACGAGTGCCTGTCCGGGTGACCAGGGGACTCCTGGTGCCTTCGGTCGTGCCAGGCCCAATTTCGGCAAGGAACCGATGTGTCGCTTCATAGCGCGACCGCCTGGTTCCCGATATCACGGATGGGCATTGAGCTCTGATAGCCAACAATTGGGTGCTGGCACCCTTGCAATGCCGGGTATGCTGGCGTATCCTGGTTCTGCTGGCCATCGCCGCTCGGTCCTTTTTCTGGAAGGACTCGCGAAAACGCGCTAAGCAGGAAGCAAACAAAATAGGGGGGAAAGCCATGGCAACCTACATCATGCTCTTGAAGTGGACGCAACAGGGCGTTCGCGCGGTCACAGAGGCTCCAGATCGGATCAAGCAGAATAGGGCGACAGCCGACCAGATGGGGATTCGATCTGTAGGAATCTGGGTTACGATGGGTGAGTACGATCTCGCCGCTGTATTCGACGCGCCTGACGATCAGACCATGGCGGCCTTCGCGCTGGCGGTGGCGAGGCGCGAGAACTCCACGTCGCAGACGATGCGGGCCTTCAGCGAGGACGAGTTCGTGCAGATTGCGAGCGGGTTGCCGAAGGATGCCGGGGGCTGACGCTCATTGCACCAATCCCGCTCCGTTCGGCAGGCAGGCTGGACGGTGAGCTTTTCCAACTCGGGACGCTAGCAGTCTCGTAACAATGCATCTGGGAGGAGAGACTATGTATTTCCCCGTCAGCCTACGTGCGGCGTTCAGGCTGGTAGGTATCGCGGCGCTCTTGCTGCTTGCTATAGGCGCGCCCTCGTCGGCCACAGCCGCGCCGGCGCCAGTGGCGGTCAGCGCCAGCGTGTCCCACGAAGGCAGCGCCGGCGTGGCGAGCATTTCGGTCACTAACAATACCGGCGCCGCTGTGAGCTTCGAGATTCGAGCTACCATACCGCCAGGTGGTAGATTGCTGTCCGCTTCGCCACCGCAGTACCTCTTTGACGGGCAGACTGTGAGATGGGTAAACCCCGGTGGGGTCAGCGCCGGCGAGACCTTCGTCGGCTACCAGTATAGGTTCGAGGGCTCGGCCGAAGCCATCGACGTTTCGGTAGACTACTGGGGCAGCTCGACCGGCTCGGCTTCCGCCGGCCCTGTGGCTGGTGGAGGGATAGCTCTATCGCCCGAGATCCGGCAGATCGTGGAATCGCCGGAGTTTGCGCATACGACATGGGGCCTGCTGGCTGTAGACCTGGAGACAGGCCAGGAGGTCTACGAATCGCTGAACCCTGCCCTCATGTTCGACCCGGCCTCGACGACCAAGCTCTTCACCGTGGCCGCCGCCATAGATATTCTGGGGGCAGACCACCGCTTTCGGACCCCTGTTTACAAACGCGGTCAGATAGATGCCAACGGCCAGCTAGTGGGAGACCTGATTCTCGTGGCCAGCGGCGACCTTGCGTTGGGGGGGCGAAGGGACCCGGACGGACAGCATCTCGAATACACCGACTATGACCACACTGACGCCAACGGCCTGGGGATAGGGGTGCTTACCCCTGCAGATCCACTCGCCGGTTTGGACGATCTCGCCCAGCAGGTGCGCAAGAGCGGGATACGAGCGATCGAAGGCGACGTCGTCATCGACGCCAGGCTGTTCGGACCAGGCAGGTCCGTGGATCCGCACGAGGACTACCTCATCACCCCGATTGTGATTAACGACAATCGAATCGACCTGTCGATAACCGCGACCGAGCCCGGCAGCCCGGCGCAGATCGATTGGAGGCCGCAAACGGCAGCTTACACTGTGATCAACGAGGTAACCACTGCCAGCCAGGATGTGGAGACCAATATTGCTGTCCTGTCCCCCAGCCCGGGCAAGATCGTGGTAAGCGGACAGGTGCCCACCGGGGCGGCGAACGTGGTCCGCACCTACACGGTGCAAGATCCCGCCTCCTTTGCCCGCACCCTTTTCATCGAGGCGCTTCAGCGTGCTGGAGTCGAGGTAGACGCCTTGGAGCTGGGCGCGAATCCCTCGAAGAGCCTTCCCGACCCCGGCGACTATGCGAGTTCACAGCGAGTGGCGCAGCTCGTGTCGCTGCCTTTTTCCGAGTACGCCAAGCTGATACTCAAGGTAAGTCATAACCAGGGTGCAGATACCCTCCTCTATCTGATGGCAGTTCAAAGCGGCGGGAAAACGATGGTAGACGGACTCCGGACCGAGTACGCGTTCCTGCAGAGGGCCGGCGTGGACTTGGCCGGGGTGGTGCTCAGGGACGGCCAGGGCGCTACAGGCGCCAACTTCATCTCCCCTCAGGCCGTTGTCCAGCTTCTGCACTATATGTCGACGCGGGACGACTTCCAGGTCTACCGCGACGCGCTGCCAATAATGGGGGTTGACGGCACGCTGGCCCATCTCGTCGAGCCCGATAGCCCCATTAGCGGAAAGCTGCTCGCCAAGACAGGTACGCACGGAATCATTGACGAGGCAGGGATGAGGATTCTGATCTTATCGAGGGGCCTGGCTGGCTACCTGACCACCTCCAGCGGCCGCGGGCTCATCGTCGTCGTGTACCTGAACAACATAGGCGTGACCAGTATGGAAGACTGGACGGCCGTGATGAAGAAGCACGGCAGCATCTTCGAGGCCATCTATCAGAAATATTAGTACCAGTTTCCGGCGCGCACTTTTCCTTAGCCGACTATGAGGATGAACTGGAAGGACTTGCACCAAGCAATCCATTGATTGCTAAAGGCAGTGCAAACCGATTCTTGCTTGACCGAGGCGAATGTGTGCATGGACCGAGTCCCCTCCAGCCTGACGGACCCACCTGGCGCGGCCGCCGGTCGCCGACATCAGGGATGGGCGATGACCAGGAGGGTGCGAGAGCGCTCGATGGCGCAGCGGAGGGCGCGCAGCAGGTTCTCCGGATCGAGGGAGCCGAAGCTCTCGTCGAAGATGACCAGGTCAGCCCCGTGCAGCAGGGCGCGGGCGATGAAGATGCGGCTGCGCTCCCCGTGCGAGAGCTGCCAGCCGCTCTCCCCCACGATCTGCTGCATCTCCGAGGGCATGCGTTCGATCAACTCACCCAGACCAAGCTCCCGGCACACGCCCTCGGCCTCGGCCAGGTCCTCGTCGGTGGCGGGCCAGCGGCGGCCCATGACCAGGTTGAAGGCCAAGGTGCCGGTGAAGATGTGGTTCTCGTGGAACTGGGGCGCCATGGCCACCCGCTGCCGCCAGACTCGCTGGCCCAGGCTGTGCCGGTCGTAGCCCCAGAGCAGCAGCAGCCCCGATTCCGGGTCGCGCAAGCCCGCCAGCACGGCGGCTAGCGTCGACTTACCGCCGCCCGATGGCCCCTCGAGGAGCAGGCGGTCGCCCTCGCGGATCTGCAGCCGGCATTCCCGGAGGACGGCCCGGCCACGCCCTCCGTAGCGGTAGCAGAGGTCTCGGGCCACCTGCAACGGCTTGTCGCCGCCTGCTCGCGAGGGCCGTTCGCTTCCCAGGGCGATATTCGCGCCGGCGGAGAAATGCCCGTTCTCCGGGGCCCCCGCCGGCTGGAAGAGAGGGGCGACCTGTTTCCAGGATAGCAGCGCGGCGATCAGTCCCCCTACCCCCGCGACCACGGTCCCGAGGGACTGCCAGGCCAGCAGGACGCCGCCGACGCTGATGGCCAGCCACGGCAGCGAGTCCCTGCCGACAGGACCGCCGGCCAGCATGGCGTAGGCGATTCCCCCCAGTCCGGCCACCAGCCAGGACGAGGGAACGGCGGCCAGGATCACGCCGGCCCGATCGGCCTCGCGGGACAGGCGCAGGTAGTGGTCGAGCTCCTGGTCCTCCTCCGCGTGCCAGCGTCTATGGTCTTCCTGGGCCAGGCGGGTGCGATGGCCTACCATTCGCTCTACCAGGCTGTTGCTCATCGTGTTGTAGAAGTCCTGAAGCGCCTCGCTGCTCCGGTAGTAGCCGAAGCCGACGATGGCCACGAGGGCCGTCCAGAGCAGCAGCAGAGCGGCGTGGGGCCAGCCCCCGATGCCCATCGCTAGAAGCGCGGAGGCGCTGATCAACTGCACCGCCGAGACGATGCTCGTCAGCCCGGTGCCCAATCCCATGCTTTCGAAGACCTCGGACTGGTTGATCCGGGCGATGAACTGGCCCAGGCCCAGATGGCGCACGGAGTCCGGCGCCAGCCTCAGCGCGCCGTAGAGCAGGCGCTGCTTGACGATGCTCGCCCCGCCGATGGCCAGCTTCGCCTGGCAGGTCGAGGCCAGAATCTGCACGGGGATCGAGGTGAAGATCACCAGGCCCCACGCGGCGATCCAGATGGTCTCGAACCGGCCGGCCAGCGCGCCCCGGCCGACGAGCCACCAGGAGAGCATCAGCAGCAACTGAGAGCACACCGTAGCCGCGAGGAGCATCGCCACGGGTCGCCACAGCCCCTCGCCCACCGTCTGGCGCCACACGCTGGCGCCGGGCGAGAGGCGGAGAAGCCAGCCTCCTCCCACGACCTGGGCGGCGACTTGCTCACGGACGATGGCCTGTCTGGCCCGGTCCCGCCGGTCCTCGGCCACGCCGGCCTCGGCCAGCAAGGCGTCGAGGGGGGCCAGCCAGGGCGAAACGATGTCTTTGCAGAGCGCGTCGCACACCAACTGCGCCCGCACCCGGCGCGTCTTCCCGTCCGATCCAATCAGGGTCGTCTTTCCGCCGAAGGACCAGCCGCCGGAGAGGAGGGCAAGGAAACGAGGTCCATCTACGTCATAGCTCTCGGGCAGGCGCAAGAGGGCGGGGCCAGCCCCCCGCACCATCCGGTCGACGTCGGCAAAGGTGGATCGCACCGGCTCGGCCTCGATCCCCAATCCGGCGGCGAGGCCATCGACCCACCGGTCGAGCGCTTCATCCTCGGCCGGTTCGGGAGGTCCGGAGTCGCCGGGGGCCACGGCCGACCCGGAAAGCAGCCCGGCTTTCCTCCCCAGCAGCTCGACGGCCTCGCCCAGCCGCGAACTCGGCCAGGCCAGGTCGCCCAGATCGACGCCGTCGGATAGCGGTCGCTTCTCCATGTCCCGTCAATTCCTCTCTTCCAGCCGGCCGTTCTCGACCCAGAGGCGCCGCCACTGCGCCCCTTGCCAGAGACCGCTCCGCACCTCCGCTTCGGCGTCGAGGAGTGAGCGATAGCGGGAAGCCGGGTCGGAGGCCAGGGCGGAGGGGTTGCCATCTTCGGCGATGAGGCCGTCTTCGATCACCAGCACCCGCTCGAAACCCTGCGTCTCGGCCACGTCGTGGGTGACGCAGAGCAGGGTCGCCTCCCGCCAGTAGGCGCGAGCCCGCTCCAGCAGCAGCCGTCGCCTGTCTCGATCGAGGCCCCGAAACGGCTCGTCGAGGATCACCAGGCGCGCCCCAGCGCGATTCATCGCCCGCCCGAGGCGCACTCTCTGCCCTTCCCCGCCGGACACCAGGCCGCCGCCCTCGCCGAGGACGGTCTGCAGGCCCTCCGGCAGCCTCTCGAGGATGTCGAGGAGGTCGGCGTATTCGATGGCCTCGCCCGTGGCCGCGCCATCGCCATTCTGGCTGCCGTAGACGAGGTTCTCCATGAGAGTTCGATTCCAGAGCTGGACGGCCGGGTCCACCCAGGCGGTCTGGCGGCGCAGGTTCCGCAGGGCCGGCCCGACCAGAGGCTCTCCGTCGACGAGCAGGACGCCGCCGGCCGGACGGTGCCAGCCGAGCAACAGGCCAACCAGGGTCGATTTGCCCGCCCCCGACCTGCCGACGATGGCCAGATGGGACCCCGCCTCGACGGAGAGGTCGACCCCCTTCAGTATCTCGTGGCCGCCGGCCACCACCGTGAGCCCTAGCATCTCGATGGCGGCGCCGGCCGGAGAGGCGCCGTCGTAGGCCGTGGCGAGGAAGCGCTCGCGCGCGGGCGATGCGGGGTTCGCTCCGGCGTCGGATCCGCTCGCTTCATCCTGAACCGGAACCGCCCCCGCCTCTTCGGACTCGTCGGGAGCGCCGAGGGGCTCCAGCATCCGCAGAACGAGGTTGCGCACGGCGGGATACTGTTGGACGGACAGCATCAGCGACTGTCCCAGCGTGGGCAGGCTGAGCGTCCAGTAGAGCAGGAGCAGCAAGCTGCTCGGCTCCCCGCCACGACTGATGAATCCCGCCACCAGCCAGACGGCAAATCCGGCGTAGACCACGGCGCCGACGGCCTGCAGGATCAGGCCGACGCGGGCCTGATCGAAGGTGGCTCGCACCCAACCCACGAGGAGTCCCTCGTGCTCGCGGCGGAAGGACCGCTCGGCGCCGTGGGTCCGCAGCGGGATCAGGCCCAGCAAGGCGTCCAGGTAGAAGCGGCTAAGCGCGCTGGAATGGGTGACGACCCGCAGATCTCGCTCCTGGATCAGCGGATTGGCGACGAAGGAGAGGGCGACGAAAGCGCCGGTAGCGATGACCGCCGTGATCGCGGCGTCCCGCGTGAACCAGGCCAGGCCGGCCATGGTCAGGACTATCTGAAAGATGAGGCGGATGATCCCTGCGCCCAAGGCCGGCAGCCCGTGCAGGTTGCGCAGCATATAGGCCCGCATGGTCATGTCCGAGGTAAGACGGCTGTGAAAGTAGCGGTCGCTCAGCCGGGGTACCTTGCTCAGGAAGACGACGCGAAGGCGCGTTTCAAGCCGTCTTCCGATGCGAAATACGGTCATAGCTATCGGCAGCTCGACGAGGAAGAGCAGAGATACCAGCAACAGCAGGGCCGCGAGGATGACGAAGCGGTGGTCGGCGAGGCCGAGGCTCTGGCCGACCTGCAACAACCCTTGCAGCAAGAGGGCCTGAGCCAGGGTGCCAAAGGTCGCCGCGCCGAGAGCCGCCAGCAGCACGGCTGGGGTCAGCAGCCCATCCTGCCTCAGGGCACGCAGCACAGCTAGCTCCGGTCGGTCGGGCGGCTCCCCGAGAACCGCCGCCAGGGCGGGGCTGACCGGGGATCGGGGCTCGGCGCCTTGTGCCCCGTCCATTGTCCCCAGATCGCCGGCCCCTCTCCCCCGTCCGGAAACCCGGACCAGCACGGCCCCTTTGAGCGCCAGCATCTGCTCCTCGTCCTCCGGGTCCGCCGGCAGCGGCTCTACCGACCAGAAGGGCAGCGGCACGATGCCCGATTCCTGCTGCGCGTCACATTCTCGCCGGAAGAAGCGCTCGACGACGCCGAGAGCCTCGCGGCCTGGCTCGATGCCGCCGGCATCGACGATCGAGCTTACCAGGCGGGTCGCGGCGTCGAGGGCAGCCAGCCTGTGCCAGCCCGGGTCTTCCAGGGCGCTGCCGATGAGCCGGCCGGCGTCGCCTTCCTGCAGCCCCAGGGCCAGCAATCGCTGGCGCAGCGGGTCGAGAAACCCGTCGGACCCGGCCCACTCCCGCCAGCCGCTGGCCGGAACGGGAAATCTGTGTACGAAGAGCGAGTCGAGAAAGCGCCTGGTGGTCGTCCATCGCCGGCCGCTGCCCGGGTCCATCAATTGCACCCAGTTGCCGTGGCGGCGCCAGACCACAACGAAATGGGTGAGACCGTTGGGCTGGCGGGTTACCACGATAGCGGGCAGGGCCTTGGCTTGGTCGAGGAGAAGGTGGTCGGCCGGCAGCATGACCTGCTCGGCCTCCAGGCCCAGTTGCTGCGCCACCTCCTCGATCGTGTCGATAGAGGTGCCGTCTACCTCCGTCTGGCAGGCCTCGCGCAAACGCCCGTAGCTGGCTGAGATCCCGTGGCCCTCCAGCATAGCCTTGAGGGAAGCCGGGCCGCAGTCCGTCTCGGAGGTCTGGACGACCTCGGGAACGAAGAAACGCCTTTCCTTGGGCAGGCCAGACCTCATGGCCGTGTCCCAGGACGGCCAGGGCTGGCGGGACCTGTCCCTGCCGGGGAAGGACCGGGGACCATCGGAGCGTCTCCCAGGCGCTGTCCGGCGTTCCGCACGACCAGGCCAGCCGGCGAGATGGCCGCGACCTCGATCCGAACCTGCCCCGGCCCCACCTCGGTCAAACGGGCGGGCGAATAGACGTGGAGCCTCACCTGGCCCTGTCCGTTCTGAGGACGGGTAGTGACGTCCATAACCACTGCACGGAGCGGCTGACTTGCCTCCTCGCCGGACCCGCCGAGATGGAGCGTGGCCGGCTGGCCAGGGCGGATGCGGGCCAGCCCATCCGCCGGAAAGGTGGCGGTGAGAGAGCCATCCCTGTTGACCTGCACCGTCCTGCTGGTCTCGTACAGGGGAATCCTGGCCAGAAGAAACCAGGCGCTCCACAGGCCGATCAGGGCGGTAAGCACCACCACCCCCACCAGCGTCGGCGCTATCCGGTCGTTGGCCAGAGACCGCATGGACCTGGAGAAAGCTATCGACATGCCCTACCTCCGCAGCCGAAGAAAGCGAGCTCCGCCGCCCTACTTTGGAACATAGCCGGCAGGCCACCGGGTGGACTCGTTATAGGTCGCGCCGCTTAGATCGGCCTGCATCACCACGGGATTGCCGTCCAGAGCTATCGTTCCCGTGATGACGGCTCCCTCCAGGTTTGCCCAACTGAGGTTGGTCCCCTGGAGGCGGACGCCGACCAACGTGGCCCCCGTTATGTTCGTCCTGGCCAGGCTGGACCCGCCGAACCTGGCGGGATCGAACACGTACTTGCCCTTGACCGATCGCAGGCCGGAGAGCATCGCGCCCTTCAGGCTGGCGCCCGTCATTACCGAGCCGTTCACGTCCGCCCCCTGGAATTGGGCAAAGTCGAGAATCGCTCCGTCCAAGCTGGCCGCGTTCAAGCCCGCCGCTTCAAGTCTGGCGCCGCTGAGATTGGCGAGGCGCAGGTCGGCCCCATCGAGGATAGCCTTGGTGAGGTCGGCGCCCGATAGCCTGGCCATCGATAGCCTGGTCCCCACTAGCCAGGCGCCCGCCATCTTGGCTCCACTCAGGTCGGCCCCGCCCATCGAAGCGCCGGTCAGATCCGCTCCCGTCAGGTCGGCGCCCATCAGGTTGGCGTCCTCGAACGAAGCGCCCCGGGCGTCCGCCCCTGACAGCCGCACGCCGGCCAGCTCGGCCCCGCTCAGATCGACGCCGACGAGCCTGACCCGGTCCAACGTGACGCCGTGCATTCTCACGTCGGCAAGCTTGCTTCCAGTCATCACCGCCCCGCTCAAGTTGGCTCCGCTCAGGTCGGCCCCGGCCAGATCGGCGCCAGTCAGCCTGGCATCTCTGAGGTCGGCCCCAATCAGCACGGCTCGTCGGAGGCTCGCCCCCGCGAGCCGGGCTCCGTGCAGATCGGCGCCGCTCAGATCGGCACCGGCGAGGTTGGCGCCTGTGAGGTTGGACCGGCTGAGATTGGCTTTGCCAAGACGTGCATTGCTCCAGTCCGTCCCCTTCAGGTCCTTCCGGCTCAGATTCGCCCCCTGATAGTCCTTCGGCAATCGGTCCGGCAATACGCGGATCGACACCACGGCCAAAAGGAGGCCAAGCACCATGAGGGGTAACACGAGCTTCATCATCCCAGTCCCTCGGACCATAGCTCAGACACTTTCAGCAGCATGCGCGACCCTACCTTTCGTGAAACGGGGGCACAGGCACGATCGCCAGGCGTGCTCCGGCCCCTTCGGTGTAGACAGTAACATACTCTTCGCCAATAACCTGCACCACCAGTGGCCGGCGCTGATTCTGGCCCCGGCGGTCGAACTTTATCGGCCCGATCAGGCTGTTCTGACCGTCGATCTGTCTGAGGGCACGGCGCACTTTGGCCCTGAGATCGTCGCCCGGGGTCGCCAGCGCCTTGTCCAGCGCCGAGGCCGCCAGCTTGAGCGTCATGTAGGCCAGAACGCCGAGGTTGCCGGGAGGCGTTCCGAAGCGCTCTTCATAATTCCTGATGAAATCCCGGCTGCTGCGGCCAGTCTCGTCCCGCCAACTGGCGTCCGAGGCCCAGCTCATCACTCCCAGGAAGTATTCGGTCTGGCTACCACTCTTGACGAAGTCGGGGATAGTAAACGCGCCGCCAAGGCCAATCATCGCCATGGGACTCCAGCCAGACTTGCCGATTTGCCGCACGATGAGGACTGCATCGTCTAGCGAGGTGGTGGCGAGGAAGAGCACATCCGGGCTGGCCTGCCTCACCCTGGCGATGTCAGCGCTAAAATCAGACGAGCCGGATTCGATCGCCTCGTAGGCAACCAGCCTGTAGCCGCGGGCGGCCGCTTCGGTGGTCAGGATGGTTGCGCGGCCCATGCTGGTGAAGTCGTTGGCGTAGATGACTGCCAGAGAGGGCAAAGGCAGGGTCTCCGATATCGATGCCAGGAAATCGAGGGAGGCGCTCACCTCCGCCACCTGATCGGCAGTGACGCGGAAGACCCACTCGAACCCCGAGCCGGTGATCAAAGGGCTACCACTAACGTGCACGAGGAGCGGAGTCGCCCGCTTATTGGCTTCCAGGGACATGGCCAGGGTGCCGTCGCTAAGGAGTGTGCTGACGACAACCGGAACCTTTTCATCATCGATAAGGACGCGGGTTGCGGCGCGAGATTTCTCGGCGATTCCCCCGTCATCCTCGATGACAAGTTGCAACTGACAGCCGCCGACGCCACCGGCGTTGATCTCGTCTCTGGCCAGCTCGTAGGCCGAGAGAACTTCGGTTCCCGCGGCCTTCAATGACGCGCTGGTCAGGGGATGAACGATGCCGATCTTGGCGGTGCATCCCTCTTGGCCCTTCGCAGCTTGAGGCGACGGTTGCCGGTAGAGTGGAATCGCATCCAGATTGAGGCGAAATACCGCCATAGTGGCGGCAGCGATTATGAACAGTAGTCCCAGGGCTATGCCGACTCTTTTCAGCCAAGGTCGAGCCACTGTTTACTCCATAAAGACCGCGGTGGACGGAACCGAGAACCGGACCGGCCACCTGGTCTCCCGATTGTACTTGACACCGCCGAGATCGGCGTCCCTGGCCAATGCCAGGCGCTTCTTCTCGTTGAGCTGGGCAACCTGCGGATCAGTGATCGAGACGGATGCCTCTCGCATATCCGACAGGGTCAGCAGCGCGCCGGTCAAATCTGCTCCCCGCAGGTCGACACCTGTCAGATCGGCGCCCACGAGGTTGGCCCCCATCAGGCGGGCGTCCTGCAAAGAGGCGCCGCTGAGAGTAGCAGCATAGAGGCTGGCCCCCTCGAGAAAGGCGTTATTGAGCATGGCACTCGACAAATTGGCCATGTTGAGCGACGCGCCGCTAAGCTTGGCTCTCACCAGCACAGCTCCGCTGAGGTCCGATCCGCTCAGAACCGACCCGCCCAGATTGCTGCCGTCGAGCTGGGCGCCGCTCATCCTGGCCTTGCTCATGTAGATCGACCGCAAGTCGGCGCCACTCAGTTGAATGCCCACCAGGGTGGCGTCGTACAGAATCGTTCCGGTCATCGTGGCCCTAGTCAGGTTTGCGCCGGTCAGATCCGCCCCGCTGAGGGTGCTCCCGGTGAGGTTCGCGTCGGTCAGGTCCGCCCCTGCCAGGTTGGCCTTCTTCATCTGAGCGCCGATGAGGATGGCCTTCGACAGGCGAGCCTGCCGCAGGTTGGCCTCGGTGAGAAGTGCCCCGCTCAAATCGGCACCGCTCAGGTTTGCCCTTTCGAGACGGGCGTTGCGCAGATTCGCCTCGGCCAGGTGAGCGCCCGACAGCTCGGCCTCTCCCAGGTCCTTGCCCAAGAGGTCGGCCTCAAGGCAACTTGGAGGACACCCGGACGGAAGAGACGGCTGGCATCCCGCAAGCAAGATAGGGGTTAGCAGCAGGGCCAGAATCGCGAATCTAGCCATTCGAGGACTCTCTCCTATGGTCTGACAGATGGTTGCCCGCTCGTGATCGTGAGCGGGAGCGTAGACGTGATGGTGTTCGATGGAAACTGCGTCATGTCGGGTATCGGCAGGATATAGGGCGTGTTTGCCGGCAAGAGCATTACTCTGATATTGAGCGACAGCTTCTCGACATATTCATAGGTGAGAAGATTCGGATTGCCGGCCAGGGGCTGCGCGATTAGCCGGAGGGCTTGAGCCTGCGCGTCGGCTTTGATCCGGATGGCGTCAGCCTCCCCCTGAGCCAGACGCCTGATCTGCTCGGCCTCGTGCTCTTTTTCCATCGCTCGCTGCAGCGCCATTTGCTTTCTCTCGACCGAGGCCGCGTATTCCGGCGAAAAGGAGATGTTCCGCAGGATGAAGCGATCCATGGTGAAGCCCTTTTCTCGCAGGTCGCCCCGCAATATCTCGCTGACGTCGCGCTCGAGGTCGAGGCGCTTGTAGCTGTTCACCTCGTCGACGGTGTACTGCGATACCTGAGTCCGAATGACCCCCCGCAGCAGCGGGCGAATGAAATCCTCGATGTACCGCCCCTGCCACTCGATGTTTATCCGGACGAGCTGCTCGGGGTCGATCTGGAAGATTACGGAGCAATCTAGCATGACCTCCTGGCCGTCCGACGTACGGGCGGCGATCGAATCGTCCCCCGGCTTCTCACCCTCGTTGGGCTTGCTCGACATGGTGTAGGTCTGCCAGGCTATGGGGTAAATCTTCACCTGCTCGAGCACCGGGACGATCCAGCGCAACCCCGACCTCAGCGGTCTATCCCGGTATCCGTCGGGAGCGAGAACGGAGATCACCACCGCGGCGTTGTGGGGTTGGACGAACGCGATGCTGCCGCCAAACAGCGAGATCGACAGGACGACAAGGAGGAAAACGTAGACCACTCGCTGGACCACCAGCATATAAAGCGCTCCGGCGATGCCTCTTTGGGGCACCGTAGTGGTGACGAAGCGGACGACGTACAGGCCGAAAAGCACCCAGGCGGTGATGCTTACTACTTCGACCAACTGTTGCACAAACATTCGGTCTCCCCCTCCATCCGGCATCTACGTCGGCCAGGCCGTGAGCGCCTCATCTCACCGCGTCAACAATGGCCAGTTACGGGGCAGTATAAACCAGACCGGCCTGGACATCAAGGGTGCTAGCACCCAATTCCCGGCAGCTGCGTACTCATAGTAACGCCTCCCTTTCTGGTTGGGAATTGTCTGCCGGACAAGTTCGGTAGATCAGAGGCAGACTGGCTAGAGAATTGATTGCCGCCATGGAGGCAGACTGGCTAGAGAATCAGTCATCGAACTGAGGCAGACTAGCTAGAGAGTCAATCGTCGAATTGAGGCAGACTGGCTACAGTAAAATAATTCGATGCTACCGGGGAGTATACAGCGAAAAACCCCGATATATCGGGGTTTTTGAGGTTGGAGCGGGTGAAGAGATTCGAACTCTCGACATTCTGCTTGGGAAGCAGACACTCTGCCAACTGAGT
>JACQUC010000256.1 GCA_016210495.1 Chloroflexota bacterium | reverse complement strand
TCTACAACAACGTCTACGGCATTCGCGCCACCTCCTTGCGTCTGACCAATACCTACGGTCCGCGCCAACTGATGAAGCATAACCGCCAGGGATTCGTGGCCTGGTTCATCCGCCAGGCCATTGACGGCGAGCAGATCAAGATATTCGGGACCGGGGAGCAGCGCCGGGACTTCACCTACGTCGACGACGTGGTGGAAGCGTTTCTGCTGGCTGCCGCCAGCGACAAGGCGAACGGCCAGGTTTGGAATCTCGGTGGCCTGGAACCAATCAGCTTGCTAGACCTTGTCGATTGCCTCGTGGCGCTATGCCCCGGGGCCAGCTACCAGGTGGTTCCTTTCCCCGACGAGCGCAAACGCATCGACATCGGCGACTACTATGCCAGCTATCGCAAGATTGAGGTCGAGCTCGGTTGGCGACCCTCTGTAACGCTCAAAGAAGGCCTCGTCCGGACAGTCGAGTTCTATAGCGCCAACAAGGCGCATTATTGGTAGTGAGTGAACGATGATCCCGTTCGCCGAGCTCAAAACTCAATACCTTGGCCTCAAAGCCGAGCTTGACGAAGCTATGGGTGCGGTATTCGAAAAGGGCTGGTTCGTCCTTGGAGAGAACGTACAGGCCCTCGAGGAGGAATTTGCCGCCTACCTCGGGGCACGGTTCGCCGTCGGCGTGGGTTCCGGAACCGAGGCGCTGCACCTTGCCCTCCTGGCATGCGGCGTCCAGCCGGGGGACGAGGTGCTGACAGTGCCCAACACCGCCGTGCCCACAGCCTCGGCCATCTCCTTCGCCAACGCCATCCCAGGATTCGTGGACGTAGACCCGCTCAGCTACAACATGGATCCCGCCAAAATAGAGGCGCAGATCACCGGCAGGACCAGAGTGCTTCTCCCCGTTCATCTGTACGGCCAGGCCGCCGATATGGAGCCTATTCTCGCGGTCGCCAGGAAGCACGGCCTGCGTGTAGTGGAGGATGCCTGCCAGGCCCACGGCACAATGTATAAGGGAAAAAAGGTGGGCACGCTGGGCGATGTGGGCTGCTTCAGCTTCTATCCGAGCAAGAACCTGGGGGCTTACGGCGACGGCGGCATGGTGGTTACCGACGACGCGACCATAGCCGAAAGCGTCAGGCTGCTCAGGAACTATGGTCAGAGGGTTCGGTACTACCATGCGACAAAGGGCTTCAACAGTCGGCTGGACGAGCTGCAGGCGGCGATTCTGCGCGTCAAGCTCCGCAAGCTGGACGAATGGAACGAGTCCCGTCGTGCCAAGGCGGCCCTGTACGACGAGCTACTGGCAGGGAGCGGCGTCGTGACTCCGAGTGAGCTGGATTACGGGCGCCACGTCTACCATCTGTACGTTATCAGGTATCCGGACAGGGACGGCTTGCAGAAGTATCTGTCCGAGCGAGGCGTCGGCACCGTCATTCACTACCCGATTCCCGTGCACCTGCAGGAAGCGTACCGAGAGCTTGGCTTCGCGCGGGGCTCGTTTCCGGTGTCGGAGGAGTTCGCCAACCAGATCCTTTCGCTGCCTATGTATCCCGAGTTACCCGAGGAAGCGGTGGCGAGAGTGGCAGAGTTGATACGGGAGTATTAACGTGATTCGTAGCCGCCCAGGCCAAACGTGGATGATGGATAGGGGAGTGTGAGTGTGAAGAGTTACAATGTCGACCGAGGGGACCACAAAGCGACCGCTGCCGTCCTGGAGCAGGCGGCCAAGGACGGAGAGATGGCGCGAGCCCCTTCCATCTCCGTCTTCTTTCCAGCGTACAACGATGGCGGCACTATCGCCAGCATGGTGATTTCGGCTGACATGATCTGCCGCTCCGTGACCTCCGACTACGAGATTGTGGTGGTGAACGACGGCAGCGCCGACTACACGCCCGAGATGCTGGAGGAGCTGGCATCGCGGTACGTCCACCTGAGAGTGGTGCACCATCCCAAGAATCGCGGCTATGGCGGTGCGCTGAGGTCCGGCTTTGCCAATGCGACGAGAGACCTGGTGTTTTACACCGACGGCGATGCCCAGTACGACCCTCGGGAAATGCTCTTGCTCCTGGCAGCTATGAAAGAGGGCGTCGACGTCGTGAACGGGTACAAGATCGAGCGCAACGACCCGCTCCATCGCAAGATCATCGGCCGGCTCTACCACAACACCGTCAAGCTCTGGTTCGGCCTCAAGCTCCGGGACGTCGACTGCGACTTCCGGCTAATGCGGCGCTCGGTGCTGGATGGAATCGACCTTGTTTCCAACAGCGGCGTTATCTGCGTAGAGTTAATGAAGAAGGTTCAGGACGCGGGCTTCGTGGTGGCCGAAGTGCCGGTGCATCACTTCCATCGGGCCTACGGCATTTCGCAATTCTTCAATTTACGCCGCGTGTTCAAGACGCTGATGGATCTGGCCAGACTCTGGTACATCCTGGTGTGGCGCAAGGGGAAGCCGGTCGAGGCGAGGGAGCCGGTGCCCTCGATCAGGGAAAAGGAGGCCTAGGGTCGGGCACTCGTGAACAGGGAAGAGTATGAGATAATGTACCACCTCGAAGACACGCACTGGTGGTATGTGGGGATGCGCGGCCTGGTCGAGACTCTGCTGGACGGCGTGTATCGCGGGCGCCGCGACCTGTCCGTTCTCGACGCCGGATGCGGCACGGGGGGAATGCTGCCGTACCTGGCCAAATACGGTAAGGCCACCGGCGTGGACTACTCCGGCGACGCTTTGTCCTTCTGCCAGGGCCGAGGGCTGAGCAGGCTGGTGCGCGGGTCGGTCTCGAATCTCCCGTTCGAGAGCAGCTCCTTCGATCTCGTCGTCTCTTTCGACGTGCTGTACCATCTCGCCGTCGCGGACGACGAGGCCGCTTTGCAGGAGTTCTATCGGGTGCTGACGCCCGACGGCCACCTATTGATCAGACTGCCCGCTTACGATTGGCTACGGGGGAGCCACGACAGGGCGGTTCACACCCGCCACCGCTACACGGCGTCGGAGGTCAGACACAAGATGCGGCGGGTGGGCTTCCGGGTCGAGCGAGCAACCTATGCCAATAGCTTTCTCCTCCCGGTCGCGGTTCTGAAGCGCATTTCGGAGATGGTGTTCAAGCGATTCGGGAGCTCGGACGTTAAGCCCACGGGGCCTTTTCTCAACAGGCTGTTCCGTGGAATATTGGGCTCCGAGGCGAGTGTGCTCAGGCGCGCCGATTTGCCCTGGGGGCTTTCTGTGATGGCGTTGGGAGAGAAAAACGGCATGGGTGTGGGGTGAAATGAGGAACATAGCGCTATTGCTGGCTGCCATCTGTATGTCGGTGACGGGAGAGCTGCTCCTCAAATACGGAATGAATCAAGTTGGCGACCTCTCGCTGCATCCGAGCAACCTCATGTCGAGCCTTATCCGAGCCTTCACCTCGCCCTTCGTGCTCCTCGGCTTCGCCTTCGTCTTCGGCGGCTCCATCTTCTGGCTCTCGGTTATCTCTCGCGTTCAGTTGAGTTACGCTTATCCGATGCTCAGTCTGGGCTACGTCTTGGTGGTCATCAGCTCGTGGCTTTTCCTCAACGAGCAGGTTTCTATGATGCGCCTCGCGGGGGTCCTGGTCATCTGCGCGGGGGTGTTCGTCGTTTCCAGGACATAGCGCATTAGCGCGAAACCCGCAACTGTGTCAGCGGCACGAAGTCCTTCCCGGGCATCAGATCTAAGCGTCTCATCGAGACGGGATCGTAGAGCCCGACGATGATCGTGTAGTCTCCCTGTGGCAGGCTTGCAGGAATGTCCAGGGGATGTGTGTCGGCCACCACCTCGCCGGCAACCCACCCGGTCGTCGGGGATATCCCTAGCCCAGGTACTCCGTCGTGTTGGAAAACCAGCTTCCCGCCAGAATCAAGCGCCTGAACGAAAACTGTATAGCCGGTTTGCACCTCTGCCATAGCTTGCCAGTAGACGGTCACGTCGATCCTCTGAGGCGCCACCACTGCCGGCGAGTTGCCGCTGATCTCCGTCCCGCCGGTGGTGACGTCATAGCCAAGCAGTCGAACCTGACGGCCGAACTCCTCTGCCAGCGGGTTTTTGGGAGAAGCGACAAACGTCCTTTCCCGTGGCAGGACCGCAACCTCGTCCAGGTGCACACTGCCCACCTCGCGTCCAGTGACGATATCCTCCAGCCGCACGACAAGGCGGTGAGGCCCCGGCCCCAGTGTCGCGGGAAGCAACAACTCGTACTGACCACGCCAGATGTCACCGGTTCTCCAGCGCGTAGTTGGGTACCTTTCGCCGAGCGGGCGCGACGACAACAGCGGCCAGACCTTGCCATCCTGCGCCAGCAGCTCGAGGCGGAGCCGGAGGTCAGCCTTGGATACGGCGTTGGCCAGCCAGTAAAGGTCCAGGTGAACGGCCTCACCGGGCCGTGCCGTGCTTCGGCCAAGCGAGTAGCCCAGCAGCGAAACGGAGTCGCCCAATGGGGCCAGCAGGTGTCGCTGCACCTTGACATCCTCAAGCGCGGGCGGGCGCGCTGGCGGCAATAGAGAGATACTGCTAAGGTCAAGAGCGGGCCTGGTTGGCGAGCCGTGCTCGTCTACGACGCTCAGCAGCCCGGCTCAACATTAGTTGGAGACGGTACTCGCCTGGCGGGGTCTCGGCCGGAATGCGAAGGTTGAGCTGGTCACGTACGACCTCGCCACTCACCCAGAACGAGGTCGGATAGGCGCCATGGGCCGGCTGACTATCTCGATTGGCCCAGGTGAATCCGGTACTGTCCACAACGCGCACGACGACCGTAAGGGCCTCGTCCAGTTGCTGTGCGGCCTGCCACAGCAGATCCAGCCTCAGCGTGTCGCCGGCATTTGACACGAAAGAAGCTGGCGCGGGCGACAAGGCGAGTGGCCCACCGGGTCGACCGGTGCCAGGAGTGTCACCCCTGGCCACTATGTGGTCGAGCAGCCGCACTCCACGCTGGAAGCTGGCCGGGGGGATCGATATTGGTCCGCCCTTTGTTTGGCCGCCAGTATTCCCGCCGCTTTGCCTCAGCATCGCAGTTGCATCCCCGTCGCCTGGCGCACGCCCCTTTCCTACGAATATCGGCCCGATGCGACCAGCTTTCCACACGGGGAGGATCGGACCCACCGGTGCATCGGTCGGCGCCGGGACCAGCTCGGCAGCAACAGACTGGAAGCCCACCTCGACGTAGTATGCCCCCGGCGGCGTCGCCAGCGGGATTTCCAGCGGCAAGGTGCTGGCGATGCTGTCTGTCCTATTCCATCTCGCAGCCGGATACAGGTCGGCGGATTCGGAGTACGCCCACGTCTGGTCAAAGGGATTGGTCAGTCGGGCATAGGGCCGGTACTGGCGCGTGCCAGTGTCATTCGTGGAGCCAAGCCCGGTAGGCCGCCAGTTGACACTGACTTGCAGTGTCGACGGGGGAGTGGCCCTCATCGGCCATCCTGTTTCAACTCCCCAAAGGTCCTGTCCTTGGACCGTCACCTGGTCGCCTAAGTTCATACGAAGTGGAAACATGTAAGACTGCGAGGAGCCATAGGTGGCATCGTACACGGCCCTGGCCACCAGCCAGAAGAAGACGATCGCCAGGAGGATACCCGTTTTGGCCATCCTGGTTCTACTGCCCCACTTGCCGTGGTCTGAGAATAGCCTGCGCCATGCGACGGACAAGTGCAACTGCGGACGTCCACGCAAGTGCCTGGCAGCGGCAAAACCGCACAGAACGAGCAGCAGGATAGCGGCGAGAGCCGAAACGACATCACCAAGAAGACGAATGGGGGTCTCGACGAAGTCGATCCTCAAGGTGTGCCGGCCCGCAGGGACGTCGACCTTAATCAGTCCCGAGGGGTCGTCGATGCCTATCGGGGTCGCCACGTCATCGAGATAGGCGACCCAACCGGGAAAGTACAGCGCGTTGAGCACGATAGTGGTCGCTGTTTCGGCGTCCAGCTTGTACGCGGCGCGCGTGGCCCTCTTCTCCACGACCTCGGCTCGCACACCCGGGAGTGACTCGGCTAGCGCCGGCATAGGCTGGCCGAGGAGCGCGGCCAGCGCGGTGCCTGGCGCCTCGGGGGGTTTCTTGACCGACTTCGGCAGGTATTCCCCTCCGGCAGTCGTGCCCAGAGTACCGGAGCTAACCTCGAACTCGATACTGCCTGCACGTGAAATCTGCTCTTGCCGTGTATTGGATTCCTGGGGCGACAGGCCGGCGGTAGCGGAGACGATAACCAGCGATACCAGCCCCGCGATGACGACCGTACGCAGCCTGTGTGGTATAGAGTCTGCGGCGACCCCTGCAAGTAGCGCGCTGGGCAGTCCGAGGAACGCCAGGAACCTGGTGGGGAACTGCACGAAATTGAGCATGGGTACGTTCTCCCAAAACCAGGTCGAGGCGGGAGCCATAACAATGAACGAAGAGGCTCCGACAATCAGGCTAGCGATAACCTCAGCGCGCAGCCGATGATCCGGAGTTCTTCTGCGCCAGACGAGCGCCAGCACCCCCAGACAGGGGAAAACAGCCGGGAGCAGTCCGAGCCAGGGTTGACCACGAATCGCGGGCGATAGCAAGGCGCCGTAATCGTAAACGAGGGAGGCGGGCAGTAGTTGCTCGAGGGTGGGAAAGCTAGTACGAAAATCGTAGTATAGCATTCGCTCGACGTCGACCAAGTGCTTCTCGGCCAGCGACGGGAGCCAGAAGAACGCGGTACGGCCCAAGGAAAGCGTGCCTGTTCCCACCAGTCGAAGCCCGTCACCTGCTGTTTGCGCCCATCTCGCGAGCCGGGCCGCTCGGTTGTGCCAGAGCAGCGCCGTGCCATAGATAATCATGAAGACCGAGAAGATCGCGGCCGAAAGGTTATGAGTCAAGATCAGACCAGCATAGAATACGCTGGCCACAGCGACGTCGGTGGGCCGATGCCGCTGCACCACATTTCTAAGCGACCAGAGTATGAACGGGAACCAGGTGTAGGCCAGGTATTCCGGTATGTCGCCGCGGAAATAGAGGTTGATCAGGTGATACGGGGTGTACATGTACGCGACTGCCGCCATGGTGCTTGCAGCGGGCGAAAGATATCTCCTGGTGTACAGATAGGCGCCGACTCCAGACAGCGCCATCGCGGCGAAGACCAGGAGCTTCAGCGAATCGAAATACCCCGCCCCGAGCAGATGGAACACTTCTCCAAGGTAGTAAGTAAGCGGCGAGTAGTAGTTGAAAATGGGTGAGCCCAGGCCATAGTGAAAATCCGGCGCCCATCGAGGGTAGAGCGTGCCGTGGCGAATCAGCGTGTCGTACTCCATAAGCCGGTAGAGATGAAACAGAAAGTCGCTGGAGGCAAAGATGGTGGGACGAAATAGCGGCATGGCCGAAAACATCGCGAGCAGGCCGATCAACAGGGCGCAAAACCAGGTGTACTGTGTCTTCACCACATCAATTGGCGAGCCGGGGCTATCCTGGCCACATTCCTCCCAATAGAATTCGGCAGCGAGTTGGTCTTAGAGCGGACACAGGCATGATAGCGCGAATCCTGTTGGTGTCAATGGCGATGGGTTGGTGGCCACCGCACCGGGGAAGTGCTTGCCGTCTGCTTCTGCTGGCGCTCGTGGTGTCGTTTATGGCCATCTTCGCCTATCGGGCAGTCGTCAAATCGGAGGTCTATTTCGTCAACCAGATGCGCTTGTTCCTCCCCGTTGCCGGCGCTGGAGCTGGCCTGTTCGCTTATGGCCTTCTCCAGGCAACTCGGACAATCCGCGCGCAGTGGCTGTCGGCCACATTCGCCGTAGGCCTCGGAAGCCTGGCGGCAATCACCCCATTTGCCTACATACTGCCCGCGTACCCTTCTCCGTTGCCGGTCTGGCGGGGGACCACGCCTCCACTCATTCCACACGAAGTATCGGTCAGGATTGGCAACGCAACGGCGCTTCTGGGCTATCGAGCAATCAATGCTGTTGTCTCGGGCGAGTATGTGAGGCTGACCCTCTACTGGCAGTCGCTCGGCCCGCCAGGTCAGATGGCCTTTATCGGGGAGGTCAGAGTTGGCCCAAGCCATTAGAAGCGAACACGAAAAATAGGTGAACCGCAAAGAGCGCAAAGGCCGCAAAGAGGAATCACAAAGAGAACTTCGTGTCCTTCGTGTTCTTCGTGGTGAACGTCCCTGGGTTTTTGTGCTTGGTGGCGCTCAGCCAAGGGCATGGAAAACTTAGCACGAAAACCCTCCGAACTTGCGCCCGGAGGGTTCAGACACGGTTACCTGCGATCTATCTGCTGCAGAAGCTATCTGCACTCACCATCGAGCCAAGCTGCTCGCGAGTCAAGTTCTGGTCCGGATGCGCTAGCGAGGCGTGCTCGTAACAGAGGTTGATCACCTCGTTTTTGTCGTGACTCTGCACCGCAAAACCGCACGTCGGATCGCAAGAAATGCTCCAAAGGCTACTTGCCACTTCATTCACCTCCCTTCGGGGAACGCTTCCATGGTGCCGAGCGCGAGTCGTCACGCTCGGCCAATTATTTCACTGCGTATATTTGATATCTTATATATAGAGTAAACC
>JACQUC010000266.1 GCA_016210495.1 Chloroflexota bacterium | reverse complement strand
ATTCCCGACTGCTGCCTCCCGTAGGAGTCTGGGCCGTGTCTCAGTCCCAGCCTGGCCGATCATCCTCTCAGACCGGCTACCCGTCATCGGCTTGGTGGGCCATTACCTCACCAACAACCTGATGGGCCGCGGGCCCATCCCTAAGCGCCCATCCAAACGGAAAGGTAACAAATCGTTAGCCAGGATTCTGGCCGGCTACCGACCTGTTACCTTCCCGTTTGGTCCGACTTTAGTCGCCCGGGTTTTCACCGGGCGACCACATGCGGTATTAGCTTCGCCTTCGCGGAGTTATCCCCCGCTTAGGGGCAGGTTACCCACGTGTTACTCAACCGTTCGCCACTATCCCGATTCGCATCGGGACCGTGCGACTTGCATGTCTAAAGCACGCCGCCAGCGTTTATCCTGAACTAGGATCAAATTCGCGTATCAAGTGCACCCGCCTAACTGGGCGGGTACTCTCGACTTCACATTTTAATATACAACATTTGCCATCTCTTGTCAAGTGGGCATCCGGACAAGCGCATTGCACCACGCATGGTCTATTTGGCTAGCTAACCAAAAGCACAGTCGGGCTGCTGTTCCCAAGCACCGCTTATCCGGGAGAACCGCAGGCTAGACTCGACAGACACTACCATGTCAAGTCCGCAACAACCGTGCCGCCAAAGACGATGGCATCACCTTTGCACGTTCGTCTTGTCGGAATGCCCTTCCAGTACGGGCAATGTCTCGGCCAGGCAGGACGAAAATGGGAAATGCTCCGACACAGGCGGAACTCAACGTCTTCGATCTCTGGGCACGGTTGGGTATCACCGAGCATATGGACTTTACGTAGGCCGAAAGGCGCCGGCAGCCACTGGCATAGCTAGCCGCTGCGGCCCATAGTCTCCTACGTCAAGGGCAAGGTGAAGCGAAAGGTAGCGTATTTGCCAATCTCGGATTCAACCCACATGCGCCCACCATGCGCCTCCACCAGCCCTTTGGCTATGTACAAGCCGAGGCCCAGCCCCGGCGCTTTTCCCCTTTCTGCCTCTTCGGTTCGGTAAAATCGAGCGAACAGTGATGGAATGTCCTCGGGTGCAATACCGGGGCCGTAGTTGGTGACCGACACCTCCACTTCGGCGAGCCTGGTCTGCGCCCCTACTCTGATTTCAGTGCCGGGGTACGAGTACTTTCCGGCGTTGGAGAGGAGGTTAACCAGTATCTGCTCCACCCGTCCTGGGTCCGCTTCAACCGGAGGCATCGCCTCGGGGATATCGACCACCACTTGATGGCCTTTCGTGGCCTCCGCTGCGCGGTCGACCACCTCCAGGACAAGCTGGCGCAGGTCTACCCTCTCCCTTTCCAGCGTCAGCCGCTTCGCTTCTATGCGCGAGGCGTCGAGCAAGTCCTCAACCATCCTGCTCAAGCTTTTTGCACTCGTCTCGATGCTGCGGACCACCGCGCCCTCGCGGTCTGTCCCGTGGCCGCCGGCCGGCAGATGCTTTAGGTAGCCTGCGCCAAGCTTGATCGTGGTGATCGGGGTACGGAGGTCGTGCGACACCACCGAGATGAATTCCTCGCGCAGCCGATTCAGCTCGGCTTGCATCGACGACGCTTCGACGATGCAGGCCTCCGCCAGAGTACCGCCAATACTGAGCGCCAGGGCGGCACGAAAAGCTTGGACGGGTATACGGACCGCGGCGAAGAACGTCTCGGCGTTGATCAGTGAGGCTGGGAAGAAATCCGCTGGTGGAACGATCAGACCCGCAAATATGGCGTAGCCGCCGAACGCCGCGGCCGATGCGATCAAGTAGGATGCTATCTTGGCGGCACCAGTTGCGCGATGCTTCCTCCCTGCCATCACGAGACCAAATGCTGCTACAACGGAGCCAGGAAAGCCGATAACATAGCGTGCCAAAGCATCGACTGCCGACACCCAGTCCTCGCTTGGGCGGTAAGCCAAGCCTTGCCCAATGGCTATCGCCAGGATGGCCCACAGCGCCAGCGTCAGCGCCGGGACGCCCCTGGACCATCTGGGCCACCCTTTCACTGCGATGAGCGTCTCGATCCCCGACTGCCCGGCAAGAGCAAACGAGACCGACAAAGGCAGCAGATTGACCAACTGGAGCGGCAGTGTACCTCCTTGACCCGCCACGGGCGCTTGAATCGAGACAGCCATCTCCATCCATTCGTGTGCTCCGTGGAGGAATCCGAAGGCGGCCAAAAGCCACAGTGAGCCTCTCGGCAGCACGGGTACAGGTGCCCTTGCCGCCATAGTCATCACCAGGCCAAGGGCGACAAAGGCCAGACCGTAGGGCAAGTAGATGTAGATCAATACGCGCCTCTCCATCACGGGCCATCAATATTGGCTCACGCGCGATTCTGCGCCCATTCAAAGGAGGTGCCCCTACCTTGAATGCACCAGGTGCCTCGCGGCTAAATCCGTCTGAAGCCGAAATAGGCACAACCCGTTCTACGGCGTGCAAGGATGGTGCCACGTTTGTTTGCCATACTTTCCGCGGGATTGGCATCATATGGTAGAATATAGTGGTCGCGGAGGACGAAAGTTGGCGGACAGGAAGATCCTTGTCGTAGACGATGAAAAGAAGATTGTCGAGTTGGTCCGGCTGTATCTTCAGCGAGGCGGCTTCACCGTCATCACCGCCGGGGACGGCGTGGCCGCGATGGATCTGTTCCGGCGGGAGAAGCCCGATCTGGTCGTTCTAGACCTGAATCTGCCGGAGCTTGACGGCTTGGACGTCTGCCGTGCATTGCGGAAGGCTTCCAACGTGCCCATTATTATGCTTACCGCGCGAGACGAGGAGGCCGACAGGCTCATCGGTCTGGAGCTGGGAGCCGACGACTACGTCGTCAAGCCGTTTAGCCCGCGAGAGCTTGTGGCCCGTGTGAAGGCGGTGTTGCGCCGAATGGGAACAGCGCCGGAAGGGGATGGCGTGATAACCTTGGGTGACCTTTCTATCGACGGTGCGCGTTTCGAGGCGCGACGCGGGGACCAGCTCCTCGATCTCACGCCAACGGAGCTCAAGCTTTTGCAGGTGATGGCACGCGAGCCGGGGCGGGTCTTCACCCGCCTGCAGCTTCTGGACAAGGTGCAAGGCGATGCCTTCGAGGGCTACGAGCGCACCATAGACGCCCATATCAAGAACTTGCGCCAGAAGGTCGAGCCGAATCCCCAAAGGCCCGAGTACGTTCTTACGGTCTTCGGGGTCGGCTACAAATTTCGTGACAGATCCGACTGGTAGTGACCGTGAGAAACCTCTTTTTGAAATTGACCATAGCCTTCGTGCTGGTCGCGCTGGTGGCCGTCGGGCTCGTGTCCTACATCGCCAGCCAGACGACGACAAACGAGTTTGGGCACTATCTGGAGACCAGGATGAATCAGCCCAGCCCAAACTGGCCCGGCGGGGGCATGATGGGCAGTGGCATGATGGGCGGCCAGATGGCGAATCACATGTTGGAGCTGGCCGGCCCGCCCGAGCGCGATTTCCTCCAAGCCATCAACAACGCCACCTGGATCGCCGGCGCCATTGCCGTGATCATTGCCCTGGTGCTCAGCGTCTTCTTAGCGCGCCAGATCGCTCAGCCTCTTCGTAGGCTCACCCTGGCGGCGATGCGTATCGCGGACGGCGATTTGTCCCAGCGGGTCACGGTCAGCAATCGCGATGAGATCGGACAGCTTGCCACGGCGTTTAACTCCATGGCCGAGACGCTGAGCAAAAACGAGAGACTGCGGCGGAATCTGGTCGCCGACATTGCGCACGAGCTTCGCACGCCCCTGGCGGTGGTCCAGGGCAACCTGGAAGCTATGCTGGACGGCGTGGTCGAACCAAACCGCGAGAGCATCAGCTCTATCCACGAGGAGACGTTGGTTCTCGCGCGTCTGGTGGCCGACCTTCGTGAGCTGTCGCTCGTAGAAGCCGGCCAACTGGAGCTACGGCGGGCGGAGATGGACGTGGGGGACCTGGTTAGGAAGGCGGTGGCCAAGTACCAGCCCGATGCTCTGGAAAAGAGCATCGGGCTGCAATCTCATGTGCCCGGCGTTCTCCCTGCCGCCAGCGTCGATCCTCAGCGCATCACGCAGGCTATTGCCAATCTTATCAGCAACGCCCTGCGCCATACCCCAGCCGGCGGAACCGTCGTGGTCCGCGCGGGAGAACAGCCAAGTCGTCCGACACAAAATGTAGGGGCGGGTTTCAAACCCGCCCCCGCTTCCAAACCAGCCCTGTCGGACTCGTTCGTCGTCGTGTCTGTCGAGGATACCGGCAGCGGCATCCCCGAGGAGGCCCTGCCCTACGTTTTCGAACGGTTCTATCGCGTGGACAAGTCACGCTCGCGGGCCAGCGGTGGCAGCGGCATTGGACTGGCCATCGTCAAGCAACTGGTCGAGGCACACGGCGGAAAGGTCTGGGCAGAAAGCGAGCTTGGCAAGGGGAGCAGATTCTGCTTCAGGCTGCCAGCGACGGGCCGGTCGCCCGCGATGTCCGCACCTGCGCCAGGCGTCTAACTAATTAGCCTTCCCTGTCCATCCACTCCCAGAAGTCGGCCTTCGCCGCCGGGCTATCACCCGCATCGAGCCAGCGCTTGGCCACGTCCAACCTTGTGGCCACGTCTCGGGCGTAACGTGGCTCGTGCTCCTCGAGTGAGGCCAGCAAGTCCGCTACCTCCTGGCAGCGCCCGTCTCTCAGCATCTGAAGGCATCTTCGATACAAATCACAGGCCTCGTCGAGCGGCTCGAAGCGTTCTGCGCCAAACGAAAAAGGGGATTTGCCTTGTGACAAGCTTTTACCTTTCCGTGCTTCGCCTGCACAGACCAGGAGGATCTTCCAAGCCTTACGCTCGATTCTACCACGCTGAGTTTGTATTTGACAACTCGTCACACAATGTTCCGCAAATGAGATACCTTGGCATCCAATTTGCAGTTGCCCACAGGAGGATCCGATAGCAGGGTGGAGGTGAAATGTGAAATATTGGGAGCCGCCCGAGGCAGGTGTTGGTGGCCCTGAGCCTATGTCCAGTCCACCGGTGCGAGAACCGAGGGAGGACAAGGATATCACTCAAGCCGTCTACGACGCCTTCTTTCTCGATCCCGAGCTGGACAGGCATCAATTCAAAGTGAAGACCGTGGATGGCGTCGTGTACCTATCGGGTTTTGCCGCATCCGATCAAGAGATGCAAAGGGCCGTAGATGTGGCCCTGGCAGTGGAGGGAGTCAAGGACGTCGTCAACCAGATCGTGGTGGGTGGACGACCGCCAGTGCCCTAGGCAAATCTGTTGCCCTCGCCTAGTATCCGCCCTTCTTGGACAGTCGCTTCCTCTCAGCGCGTTTCTCTTTGGCTCTGGCTTTTTGGCCTTTGCTCATGAAGGTTTGGTGCCGCTTGAAATCGCTGATAATACCGTGTTTCGCGACACCCGCCTTGAATCGTCGCAGCAGGCTGTCGAAGCTCTCGCCGTCGCGCAAAGCAACTCGCATATGGTCCCTTTGCCCCCCTTCTAACTAATGCGAGTCAACATGCTTTTGCAAGGAGTTGGACTGTCACTGGCTTGTACAAGTGTGCTCCAAGAACAGACGATCTCTGGCCGTTTCCTGTTAGACAGCGGTTTTGACTTGCAGGCCAACTTTGCTAAAAGACGCATATGCTGAAACGCAAATAGTAAACGATGATTTCATTACAGTGCTGTCATGATAATACTTGAAAGGTGATACAGGTGTCAAAGGTGGGCGTCGCGAATCAAGGCTTTTCGTTGTCACCCTGAGCGAACGCCATGGCCCTGAACAGGCGCCAGGTTTGCACTGGTGCGCAGGGTTGGAAGCCTGCCCTCCTTAACAACGAAAAGGGGCAAACTGTGTCATACCGTCTGCCCCTTAACCTGGAAGCTATCGTCGCTTGGGTTTTGCCTCACCTGCTGGCGCGTGCTGTGCTTCCTCGATCGGGGCCGTGCGAGCTCGGCGGCGGCCAGAGAGTTGAATTTGATTCCGCACGTCGACCACGCCCGGCACCCACCAGGAATCGTCGCCGGCGGCGTGCTTGACGCGCTTGTTAGGGACAGTGCCGACCAACGTCACAACGCCCGTATCCACCTCCACGTCGATGTCCGCGTCGTAGGGGATCAACGGGTCGCTGTCGATGGCGTCATAGATCATCTCCTCGATTTCTTCGTCGGTTGGCATACCGGTAGCCGCAAACTGGGGCGAGTAGGTTCCACCCCACGTCCTGAGGCCGCCGAGTCCCCAGCCGCCCATGCCCCAGAAGCCAGGTCCCCAGTACCAGCCCGGCCCGAAGCCCTGTCCGAAACCCTGCTGGAACGTCGGCCCAAAACCCGCGCCACTGTATGGCCCGGAGAATCCTCCGTACATACCAAAGCCGTGTGGCATCTGCAATACCTCCTTGAACCTGGTAAATTGGCCCTGATATTTTACGCCTAAAAGGCCACATATACCTGGTAGGGGTTGTGCAATATCTATGCCAGTAGGGGCGCGATTCATCGCGCCCGATTAATCGCGTCCCTACCGTGCCAAATTGAGCTCGGGCTCGGGCGTCGCCACACGGCCCATATCCAGTTGGCCAATTCGCTGGCTGACCAGCTCCGCCTGCCCCAGGATTTCGTCCACCGCGTTGTACAAGGCTGGGTCGACCGCCAGCAATTCCTCACGCAGGTCAGGGAAAAAGTAGTAGCTCATAGCGCAAGCAATGTACTCACCCAGGCTTTCGCCGGCCAACGGCTCGGTGAACGTCGCATGCGCCCGGGCGTCCACGTACAGGCGCTCGATCTTCCGTCGGGTCGCAGGGGAGAAAAACGTCGTGACGACGTGGGCAAACTCGTGCCGCATAACGAGCAGCGTCTTCCATGAGACGACCATGGCGACATAGCTATCCACCACGTCGGTCAGGCCCTCGCAGTCGTCGACGCCGATGCAGGTGCTGTGCCATCTTTTTCGCCGCACCCTAGGCGATAGAATGGCTGCCGAGGAAGGCTTCTCTCCCTTGTCGAGGATCCAGACCTTTGTGGGGTAGTCGTGCGCAAGCAGGAGCAGCAGGAGCGGATAGACTTGCAGCGCCGCCACAGCTTTCTCTGTCGCCACCTGATGAGGGGTCCGGCTGATCATTCCCTCGATGAGCTGTCGCTTGGACCGCTGGGCCAGCCTGATACTGAGGTCTTCGATGAACTTATTACTCATTCCCCCGCTTCTTCCTCCGCCACCACCGCAGAGCATAGGTCCGTGCACCCGGAACAGGACCTCAGTTGAGCAAGGACGCTCGTCTGCTTGGGGAGACGAATGTCCGGCTGCGAGTCTTAACTTTTGGGGTAAGCTATCTCGGGGATGTACTCCTGCGACAGTTTGGGCTAGTGTAACCGCCGGCTACCGTGGCCTCTCCCCAACATACGGCGGTTGCGCCATTATAACACAAAGACAAAGCCCCGAGCAACCTTTCCGTGTTGGCCAACCGGTCGGCCCGGCTGAACGGACACACTACTCAATTGCTTGGGGCTCTAATCCCGACTAACCTTTCCGTTTACCCTGTCAGCCTACGGTACCCTATGCATCTTTCGGCTTCCACCTGACGGCTTCCCCTTACTGAATGTTCGGTATCCTTGGGTCCAACAGGTGCACCGTACTCAACTAATCGGGACATTGTTATACTAGCACACTCGTCAAGAGAAGTCAATACCTTTGGACACGAATTTTCAAAACTCCCTAATTCTTCTCTGCCTGAGGTTAGGGGCAGGTTCGGCTTGGGCCGAGAGCCTGCCTATGCTCAACGGGCAAATGCCTCGGTTTCTCTGCGAGGTGCAATAACTGTGCCACTGCCAACCTGAAGGTTTGATTGCCCCATTTCGCCTGGATGCCGGCGTCCCCAAGCTGCCTGTAGACGGTGGCATTGCCCTGGCCGCCCCCGAAGGGATGCTCTTCGAGCATCACTCTGACGACGGCGCCCCGTTGCCGGGCCGCTCTGAGCGCGTCGAGCACGCCTCTATCTGACAGTAGGTACACGCCGACGTCGACGCTGCTCCTGGCCTGGGCGATGAACTCGGTTATCGCTCCGGACCCGTCGTCCGGCTCGACGATGGTCGCGACGACACCCGTTGCCCCGCCACCCGCGGATGCTGGTATCCGGACCGCCTCGCACCCGCTTGCCGCTAGGGCCATGATCAGCAGTATCGCAGCCCAACGCCGCCTCATTCCTGCTTCTTCTGCTCCTTCGAGCCGATTTCGACCAGTTGCACCTGCGCCTGATAGCGCTTGCCTTCGATCTCAATCTTCCCCTGCCCGAAGTACCCCCGCGAGCCGCTGGCAAAGGCCTTTTCGTTAGCTACTAGCTTCCCCAGAGTCTGTCCGTTTTCGTCCTTAAACAACGCATCGATGATCATTTCTGGCTCCCTCGTTCATTGTGTCGTGTCCCCCGCATTATATTACAAATGCTGCCCGCTTGCCCACAATGTCGAATCCCAATCGGAAGATACGTCTCGACGAGGCGCTGTTGCCCACGAGTTTGAGAGCCAAACATATCCAGCCACAGACGATGCCGCCACACACAGTTACCGTAACGCGAGTAGCACAAAGCATATTGACAACGTGTTGTGCGGTGCTATACTGAGCGGGCAAATCTAATAGGAAACGTTGCTACAAAATGAATTATGAAGGCAGATTGAATAAGATCCGACATGAGATGATTCAAAGAAATATCGGAATGATGTTTCTACCCCATGCCGCCAACCTTCGGTATCTGACTGGAATACGGCGTAGCACACCGGAATTCACAGTAACTCAAGACCACGGCTATTATGTCACGGGGGTTTATATCGATGTCGACAAGCTCATTTTCGTCGGTTCGCACAATCACAAAGAATATTACCAGGCAGAGGTGAATAACAAACCTTGGGTCATGGGTAGGGCAGGCTGTGTGTGCCACATCAGAGATGTTGTGCTGGTTAATGAAAAGGGTATCGAGCCGTTTACCAGCTTTGACAGAGATTTATCGATTATTGATTGTTAGTAATCAATGTCGCCGCGAGTGTGCAGATGCGCCTTACTAAGGAAGTCAAACTAGGGCATCTCCTTGTAGTAGTGTTGTTGTTGTTAGTTGCTTTTCAGGTCTTGTATCCATTGGGAATGCTCTTCTATGGCAGCATAATAGACTCAGCCCCGGGAGAACAAGGCAATTTCACTCTTCAGGGCTATATCGATATCTTTGGCGATCCAGATACCCCCAAACTCCTGTGGACCACTTTATGGCTTGCTGTAGTTAAAACAATACTCTCGGTTGGCACGGCAATTCTATTAGCCTGGGCTGTGGCTCGGACGAACATGCCTCTCGCTCGTCTAGTTGAAGCCTCTATTATCTTGCTTTTCTTGTTGCCTGGCTTGCCCAAGATTATCGCGTGGATTCTTTTGTTGCAGCCAAAAACGGGACTTCTCAACCAGTTTTTCCGAATGATATTGCCCATTGGTCAGGGAGGCCTAAACATCTATTCGTATGGAGGAATAATCTTCGTCGGTTTTCTCCTGGTGACCCCTTTTCTGTTCATACTAATTCTCCCTGCTTTTCGGGCCATGGATGCCAGCCTGTCTGAACAATCGAGGGTTTGTGGCGCGTCCACCTTGCACACGCTCTTGAACGTTGAGGTGCCGCTGATGACTCCCGCGTTCCTTGCCGCGATCGCTCTTGCTTTTATTAGAATGATAGAGTCTTTTACGGTTGAGGTCCTGCTTGGCGTACCGGTGAACATTTTTGTGCTAACCACGAAGATCTATCAATACATAGTCTGGGCTGAGCCACCCAAATATCCACCGGCGATGGCACTCTCGATAAGCCTCTTGTTTGCCAGTTTTGCCTTGGTAGCCCTGCAGTGGAAGCTGATGGGGAGAAGAGAATACACGACCGTTACCGGCAAGGGTTTTCGAGTAGCTCGAGTAGACCTGGGGAAGATGAAATACGGTCTTTTCTCTTTCGTGGCGCTTTTCCTGCTTGTCGACCTCGTGATTCCGCTGGTCATGCTGGTCTGGGGCTCTTTTATGAAGATTGCCGGTGTATTTACGCCTAATATGTACACGCTTGCACATTATCAGCGAGTGCTCGCGGATCCGGCTCTCCGTCTATCTCTAAGCAATACACTCGTAATGTCTGTCGGTGCCGCGTCACTGGGAATGATCCTCTGTGCCTTCATAGCCTACGTTGTTGTCAGAACGAAGTACTTTGAAAGGCATGCCCTGGATTTGATCGCCTGGCTCCCGTGGAGTGTTCCTGCGGTCGTAATGGCGCTCGGGTTTCTGTGGGCCTATCTGTTTCTCCCCCTGCCGTCTGGCATAAGTCTCTATGGCACTCTGGAGCTTATGATCCTTGTTCTCATGTGCAAATCTTTTCCGATCGGCACGAAGATCATGAGTTCCACCATGATTCAAATCGCGAAAGAACTCGAAGAATCGTCGCGTATGCTCGGCGCTTCGTGGTTAAGGACTTTTGCCAGCATAATGTTGCCACTCGTGCTGCCAGGCTTCCTGGCCGGGTGGTTGCTTCTGTTCACTTCGGCCGTCAAGGATGTAGATACGGTAATACTGCTGTACAAGCCGACCACAACTGTAATATCCACCGTAATGTTTGGCTGGTCGGCACAAGGTCGGTACGAAGAAGCCACCATAATCGGGCTTATTCAGGCAGCTATCATATGTCTGGTATATCCGGCCGTCATTCTAATCAGTCGCTGGCTAATGCCATCGAAAGTGGCCTAGAAAAAAATCGGGATTTTGAGGAGGCGAAGTCATGAGACAGGGATTAAGCACGGGCACAGGACGGATCTTTGGGCTAGTATTGACGGTTCTCTTGGTGATGTCTTTCGTGGGTGTGTCTTGCTCTCAACCGGCGCCTACAAGTGCACCGGTCGCTCAACCGGCACCGGCAAAAGCACCAGCTCCGACGGCCTCACCAGCAGCTGCCGCTCCGTCTGATCCTTCAAAATTGACCAAAGCTCAGTGGCAAGCTTGGTACGATGATGAGATGAACAAACTGGCCGCAAAAGCCAGAACGCAGGGTCCAATAATAATATATGCGCCGATCAGTACTCCTGAATTCTTGGAGGCGATCCGCAAGTACTTCTCGACGAAATGGGGCGTTGAACCGCAATACGTAATGTTATCTGGCAACGAGCTTATGGCTAAGATTAAGGCTGAGGCAGCCGCAAACAAGGTTGTCGCGGCCGCGCATCTCACCGGCAGCATATTAAACCGACAGGCGGCGTTAGCGGGTCTTTATGAAAGGTATGAGCCACCCGCTGCTCTAGAGCCCGGTGTCAAGTGGGTAGTCGATCCCTTGCAGGACAAAGATATGAAGGGACTCGACGGCAAAGGCTACGCGTTCAGCGCCTATCCAAGCACCGATGGATGGCTATATAACACTCAAATTGTTCCGCCGGCGAAGGTACCCAAGAATTACGACGACTTACTTGATCCGTTCTGGAAGGGCAAGATCGGTTGGTACGACCCGCGAATATCCGGTGGTGGCAATGCGGCGTATACTCTGGCCTTGAAGATCTACGGTGATGCGTTCATGAGAAAGCTGAAGGAGCAGAATATCACCCTCGGGCAAAATTACACCGTTGGGGTACGAAGCGTAGCCACCGGCGAGCTGGCTTTGTGGGTCAGCGCGAGAACGGGCCACCTGGCAGGCTATGAAAGTGCGCCGATCAAGTTGATGATGGCTAAGAACCTCGCCGTCGGTACCAGTCAGATGGGTCTGCTCAAGGGTTCACCCAACCTCGATGGTGGCAAGCTGTGGATAAACTTCATGCTTTCAAAGGACGGCCAAGAGATACTGGCCAAATCGGAAGGCAGAACGCCTGTAAGAGCGGATGTAGCGGCGGCAGATCCACTGGATGATCTCGGATTGCTGATGAATGATCATACCATTTACTACTTTACGTTGGAGGATGACATGACCAATAAGGCGGCAGCTCAGAAACACGCCCAGGAACTCTTCGGCAAATAGCACGAACACTTGTTCTGTGGCCTTTGGCGGCTCCGCCGGCAAAGGCTTGACAATGAAGGCCAGGAATGCTAATATCCGGGCATCAGGTATGCTAGAATGCTTCATGGGCGATGAGGCTCCGGTCGGAAACGCTTGGTGGCTGTCATCGTCTTTCTTTGTCTTCTTCGAATCTATTAGGAAAAGTTGGCAAAAAATGAATTACGAAGGCAGATTGATTGAAATCCGACAGGAGATGGTCAAGAGAAATGTTGGAATGATGTTTCTCCCTCATTCCGCCAACCTCTGGTACGCTACCGGAATTCCGCGTAAGACACCCGAAATTACAGTAGCGGAAGACCACGGCGACTATGTTACGGGGGCCTATATCGGGATTGATAGGATCATATTCATCGGTTCGCCTAAGCATGAAGGATTCTATCGGGCAGAGGCGAATAACAAACCGTGGATCAATGCTGTTAGGATTGTTGATGAGCGTGAAAGACCAGAGGACGTTCTGGCAGAAGTTGTGCGCCAGTTTGACTTAAGGGGCAAAGAAATTTCTCTTGACAACCGTGCCTGGGCCAAAACTATCCTAGCATTTCAGCGCTTGCTTCCCGATAATCATTTTTCCTTGGCCTCAGACATCATTATGCCATTGCGAATGATTAAGGACGCCGACGAGATTGCCGTTATGCAGAAAATAGCAGCCATTACTGACGAAGTATTCGGCAAAGTACTCAAGTCTGTTAGGCTTGGCGTAACCGAGTTTGATATTGCTCAAGAGATTGACTATCAATTCATCAAGTGTGGCGCCGATTCGCTTGTTTGGCCAAGTACAGTGAGATTTACGAGGCCGAGTAAAGGTTATGAGGCACGTGGAGCAACGGAAAAATACAGTGATGGTGGGCTAGAGCCAGGTCACGCTATTACGTTCGATTTCGCTGCCTGTTATCAAGGATACTGTTCGGATTTTGGACGGACGGCATTTGCCGGTGACCCACCGCCTGAGTTCACCAAAGCTCACGATTTTGTGATGAGTACCCAGGCTGAAGCCATAGCCTCAATGGTTGGTGGGAAGATTACGGCAGCAGAAGTGGAGAACAAAGCGCGAAGTGCGCTTGAAAACGCTGGTCTGGAGTTTCTACCTCCGCGCTTGGGTCACGCGATCGGCTTGGCGGTGCACGAGATACCATATCTTGGCCGTTGTGAAGGTGCCGTACTGCAGTCGGGGATGACGTTTACAGTCGAACCCAGTGTAAGACTACCTGACGGACGTTCCTGTCGCGTCGAAGACGTGGTGCTGGTGACTGACAGTGGGGGTGTAACTCTTACGAATTACCACAAAAGGCTAACCGTGATATAGAGCGCATAGGAGAGAGGCTGACAGGTAGCAGCATATGGATTATCAAAGAAGACTGAATCGAGCCCAGGAAAACATGGTCACGAAAAACATAGGGTTGATGTACCTAACCTATGGGCCCAATCTATGGTATTTAGCAGGGATGCCACGTGCGGACATAGAGTTCGTTGAGTTTGGCCGTCACGCTGACCATATCTGGGGCGCCTATATCGGCATCGATGGCCAGGTCGTGCTGGTGGCCGGTGGTGTTCGAGGGAGCGTATTCAAGAGACAATCTAGCAAGATGCCCTGGGTAAAAATGGTCAGATCTATTGACGATTCTGAGAACCCCGACGACGTTCTGGCAGAAATAATAGGGCTATTTGACCCTAAGGACAAAGGCATCGTTGTTGACGACCGGGCGCGCGCGGAGACTGTGGTGGCGCTCAAGCGCGTCTTACCTCACAATCTTATCACGACGGCATCCGATATCACCGCACCCTTGCGCGTAATCAAAGATCAAGATGAAATAGCCACTATGACAGAGGCGGGAAGAATTGCTGACGAAGTGTGTGCTGAAGCACTGAAGTTTCTTGAGGTCGGCATCACGGAGTTCGATTTGGCCCATCACATTTACTATCAATTGGGTAAGAGGAAAGTAGCTTACCCAGCCTTTTCAACCGCCGTCATTTTCAGCAGCCCTGACCGGAGGCGGACCCAAGGGAACAAAGTGTCGACGAACGATGTGAAACTCCAGGTGGGAGATAGTGTTTCATTTGATTTTGGTGCCTGTTTCAATGGATATTGTTCCAACCTTGGACGTACAGCCTTCATAGGTAACCCTCCTCCAAGGTACAGGGAAGCCTATGATTTTATGATGCATACTCACTCGGCGAACCTGGCCGGTCTAGCAACCGGAAGAGTAACGGCAGTGCAATCTGAAAGCAAGGCAGGGAGAACCGCGGAGGGGGTTATCCGCGATGATGACTACGTGCTAAGTTGCTTTGTTCACGGAATAGGAGTGGACCACCACGAGCTTCCATTCCCGGACCGTGACGTTGAATCATTGCTAATGCCTGGCATGCTTTTGGCCGTTGAAACAAGCATTACAGATAGGGCAGGCTATGTGTGCCAACTTAGCGATGTGGTCTTGGTTAAGGAAAAGGGTATCGAGCCGCTCACCAACTTCCACAAGAACCTTTCAATTATTGATTGATTGTCCTCTTGGTAACCTCTTTTTTCGGAGTGTCGTGCGCTCAACTGGCAGGTGCCATCGCCAGTATGCGGCCTGAAGTCCTTCCGCCAAAGGACTTTGGCGCCGCGACGCCGGTGCTGCCGAGCCGATTCCCAGTCACGCAATTCAGGTTGTATCCTCAGACAATTGGTATTACTATTTCGACAAGGCGCCTGACAGCTCGGCGATAACCTCGTCGGTCATCGAGACCCTGCCCATCGTGCGAAACTTGGCGAGTGTTGCGTTGTGAAGAGCCTCTTCAGCCGCACCACAACAGTCGTCTACAATAATACAGCGATAGCCGCGATCGGCAGCATCTCGGGCAGTAGCCTCCACGCAGGAGTTTGTAACGACTCCGGTAAACAGGAGATGCTTAATATCCATTGCCCTCAAAATGATATCGATATTTGATGAATTGAATGCCCCTGAAGTTAGTTTGTTAACGACGCATTCTCCAGGTAGGGGCTTAATCTCATCGAGGATTTCATGTTCCCGATGCCCCTTGATATTCTTGATCGCCAGGACGAACTGCCGGTTATGGGGAAAAATATCTGAACAATCCGGCATCTCGGAGCCAAGGGTAACGTAGATTACGCGAAGACCATTTTCCCTGAAAAATTCCAGGAGCCTGCTAATATTAGGGACGATGACATTTTCGATTCTCCCGAAGCGGTATTCCCATTGCTCTTCTGATACCTTTTCTTTCATTATGGGGCCAATCCCCATGCTACGCGAAGCGCACACATATTGCATGTCTATGATAACCAAGGCAGTATGGAAAGGATCCAAAGTGAAATGAGGATTTCTCAACGACAGTATTCGGTCTGCAAAGCTGTCCATGGCCATAGTCACGTCCCCCCCTCAAAAGTGATTCAAGTCGGAGTTCTGTTGCGAAATGTCTACGCGTAGGGGCGTCCCGAAACGGGATCCCGATTCCATCGGGAGGCGTCTCTGTCCGCCCGGGGTGGGGCACTGCCGCCATCTTGCGCCAAGAACGAGTCTATGAGCGTCGTTTGCCAGGGAATTCCCCAGGAGTCTTGCCGAGCAATTCCCCTCCCCTAGGTGCAAAGTCTAGATGATCCTACTCCGTTTTCACCTCCTTGGCAATAGTTCGCTTGCTGTCAGGGCGAAGTTGCCACCCACGCGGTGAGATTGGTGCAAATCTCCCGGGTTCCCAATGCTCGTTGGCGCGGCAGACGTTATCATGGCCGACGTGGTATAATGTCACGGTAGGGAGCGTTGGCGGTGGGCAAGAAGGTCAAGGACAAGGAGCTGCGGCTGGCGCAGTTGAACGAAGATCTGCAAAAGGAGCGGCGCGTGCTCAGGCGGGCCGAGCTGACCGTCTTTGGCCTATTCATCTTATTCTTTCTGGTCTCCGGCGTAAGCGCGAACCTGTTTGGCTTCGAGATCGGCGCCGCCATCACCGTCGTCGCGGCCTTCCTTCTTTTCGTCGTCTACCGCCAGTCGCGACCCTCGAACCTCGAGCGCATCAAAGCCTTGAAACAAGAGATCGAGAAGGTGAGCAAGTCCTGATCTGCAGGAAGTTCCCCAGCACCTGCCTGCCCACATCGGTAAGAATGGACTCCGGATGAAACTGCACCCCTTCGAGGAGATAACACGCGTGCCGCAGGCCCATTATTTCGCCTTCAGCGGTGCGCGCGCTAACGACCAGTTCCGGTGGAATAGGCCCATCTACGATCAGAGAGTGATAGCGCGTGGCCGTGAACGGGCTCGGTACCCCCCGCAGGATGCCCTGGCCGTCGTGAATTATGCCGGATGTCTTGCCGTGCATCAGCCGGGGCGCGCGCACAACCGTGCCGCCGAAGGCGTGCGCGATGCACTGGTGGCCTAGACAGACGCCCAATATCGGCACCTCGCGGTAGAACCTGGTAATGACCTCCAGCGATACGCCGGCATCCGTGGGGTCGCCGGGCCCCGGCGAGATGACGATGTGCGAAGGCCGCATGCGCGCCAGCTCCTCCGTCGTCACGGCGTCGTTGCGAAAAACCGTCAGTTCCGCCCCCAACTCGCCCAGCAACTGCACCAGGTTGTATGTGAACGAATCGTAGTTGTCGATAACTGCTATCATCTGATTCCTTCCGCAACCGGGCTCGCAAACCCGTTCTCCTCCGCCAATTTCACGGCCAGTTCCAGCGCCTTGATCTTGCTCAGCGTTTCCTGGTACTCGCGAACTGGCTCCGAATCGGCCACGATCCCGGCGCCGGCCTGCAAGTAGACCGTGTCTCCTTTCATCACGATCGTGCGAATCGTAATGCACGTGTCCATATTGCCCGAGTAGCCAAAGTAACCCACCGCGCCGCCGTACGGCCCTCGGCGAATTCCCTCCAGTTCAGCGATGATCTCCATCGCGCGGACCTTGGGTGCACCGGACAGCGTGCCCGCCGGGAACGAGGCGCGCAGCAGGTCGAAGGCATCGCGATCCTGACGCAGCTCTCCCTCCACCGAGGACACGATGTGGATCACGTGGGAGTACTTCTCCACACCCATCAGCAGCGGCACGTTCACCGTGCCGTACCGGCACACCCGGCCGAGGTCATTGCGGGCCAGGTCCACCAGCATCACGTGCTCCGCCCGCTCCTTCGGATCTGCCAGCAGATCGGCGATCAGCGCCTGATCCTCGGCGTCGTCACTTCCTCGGCGCCTGGTTCCCGCCAGCGGCCGGGTGTAAGCGCGGCCGTTCTCCGCTTTGACCAGCACCTCGGGCGAGGAGCCGACGAGCTGGAAATCGCCCAGGTCCAGATAGTACATATAGGGAGACGGGTTGAGCATCCTAAGCGCGCGGTAAATCTGAAAGCTCGTGGCGCTTGTCCTCCGCCGGAACCTCTGCGACAGAACGATCTGGAAGCTGTCGCCCGCCGCGATGTACTCCTTGGCCGCCTCGACCCTCCGGGAAAACTCCTCCAGCGTGAAGTTCGACGCCAGCTCGCGGTCCCTGGTTGCGCTCGAATGTGCTTCCTGGAAATATGGTCGAGCCAGCTCCGCTATCTCCTCGTCGATCCTGTGCACGGCGTCCCGGTAGGCGGATTCCACGTCTCCGTCGACGTGGGCGTTGCACACGACCTTCATAGTGTGCCTGACGTGGTCGAAGATGATGATGTTATCGGCCAGCAGAAAGACGCAGTCAGGAACGTTCAGCTCGTCGCGCTCGACAGCCGGCACCTTTTCGAAGAAACGAACCGTATCGTAGCCGATGTAGCCGACCGCCCCGCCGAAGAACTTGGGCAGTTGCTCGGCCCCTGCCACCCGCCGGTTGGCCAGCAGTTGCTTGAGCAAGTGCAGGGGATCTGACCCCCTCAAGGTCATTTCGACTGGCCCGTGGCCGTTGCTCAGCCGCGCCACGTCTCCATACGATTGCAGCGCCGGCTCCGACACGCTCCCGATGAACGAGTAGCGCCCCAGCTTTTCGCCGCCTTCCACGCTCTCCAGCAGGAACGACGGGCCGTCCTTGCGCAGCTTCAGATAGACCGACACCGGCGTATCCAGGTCGGCCGGCAGCTCCCGCCAGACCGGCACGATATTGCCGCGCTCGGCAAGTCCCTTGAAAGTATCCAAATCAGGAAAAACCATTCTTCTACCTCCCCTGGAAAACGAAAATCCCCGTCCTGATTAGGGACGGGGATTGAAATAGCCCGCGGTGCCACCCTGGTTAGGCATTCACAAGGCATCGCCCCTGAGAAAGCCTCACTCGTCGGGGTACGGGAGCGAACTCTCCGGAGGAGTCCGGAGTCCTTCGGACCGATACCCTTTACCTTGCTAACGGTGGCATCTCCGGCCAGGCCTACTGGGTCGCATGCGACCTTTCGGTTGGCAACTCCCAGGTCCATTCGGCCATCCGCGTGGGCATCGGTTCACACCGCAATCCCGACTCTCTGGGCCTCGCCGGACGCTTACTAGTCCTGTTCGCAGTCGATATATCTATTCTACTGTAACGCAGTTTAGCGCATTATGGGCGGAATGTCAATGCTTTTATGTCAAGTTCGCTTTCTTGACACGCAAGTTCTTTTATGATACCTTGGGTGCACGTCGTAAACGGGGTTTCCCGCTCTTCGTCTTATTCCTTTAGAGTCGTACTTCTGCCTCCATCGCATCGATGGCCAGGGAAGAATGCGTGAACACACCCTGCGGTGGAAGTCCCCAGCGCGTAGCTCACTGGTTTGACAGACAGACTCGGGCCCACGTTTCGCCGACGAGCTAACAACAGTTCAAGCCTACAGAATCCTCGGGCCGATGGCGGCAGGGTTCATCAGGAAGGTGCCTTTGAAAGAGTATGTCATTCGCCGAATCGTACAGGGCGCGATTGTCGTTATCATAGTGACCTTGCTCGTGTTCTTTGTGATGCGCTTTTTGCCCGGCGACCCGATACTGATGTTCATCACCCGGGATGATGCGGGAAAGGCCTCCGCCGAAAGGATTGCGGCGCTCAGGCACGAATTTGGACTCGATCGTTCAGTAGTTGTCCAATACATCGACTGGGTGTCTGGTGTGGCTCGTGGCAACCTCGGAACCTCTATGGTTTACCGCACGGGCGTGATGGGCATGGTAGCCAAGAGCTTGCCCATAACCATCCATTTGGGCGCACTGGCCTTCTTGCTGGGCATTATTGTAGGCATACCGGTTGGCGTGATCTCCGCTGTGAGACGGGGCGGATGGCTGGACACGACGATGACCGTGTTCGCGAATCTGGGCATAACTGTTCCCATTTTTTGGCTCGGCGTCTTGATGATTTATGTGTTTGGCCTCAATCTGAGGTTGCTGCCAATCTTCGGTTACACGTCCCCACTCGACGATTTCTGGCTGAGCACGAGGCAATCGGTAATGCCGGTCATCTGCCTATCCGTTTTTGGCATTGCCTCGGCCGCGCGGCAAACCAGATCGAGCATGCTGGAGGTCATCCGGCAGGATTACATCCGCACCGCCTGGTCCAAGGGTTTGAACGAGCGGACTGTGATATTGAGACACGCCCTGAAAAACGGGCTTATCCCCATTGTCACGCTGAAAGGTATGACAATCCGCAATATCTTCGGTGGCTCTGTGCTCGTCGAGAGCGTGTTCAATGTGCCCGGCATGGGCAGGCTGGCCGTGGATGCTATCCTTGCCCAAGATTACGCGATCGTGCAGGGCGTGATCCTTGTCGTCGCCGTAGTGGTGGTAGTGGCGAATATCGTCGTCGACCTGTCCTACGGCTGGCTTGACCCTAGAATACGGTATGGTTAGGGAGATTGGAACCGTGTTGGACGACGCTGCTGCGCTCCCGCGGCTTACGGAAAACCTGCGCCCCGCCACGGCATTTAGCCGCTTTACCAGGGTGCTGTTCGGTCGGCGTGTGGTCGTCCTCGGATGCATCATCATCCTGGCGCTCATCATGACGGCGATTCTAGCCCCCGTAATAGCCCCTTACGACCCCTATGCGCCGCAGTTGGATAAGTCCCTCCTTCAACCGAGCCGAGAGCACCTCCTGGGCACTGATGCGCTTGGAAGGGATACGTTTAGTCGCCTGGTCTATGGGTCACGCACTTCGCTGATGGTCGGCCTCATAGCGCTTGGCATAGCCTGCTCGATTGGCATGACTATGGGGTTGATCGCTGGGTACTTCGGCGGATTGACTTATACGCTTATCATGAGGTTCATTGACGCACTGATGTCCTTCCCCACGATACTCCTGGCCCTTGTGATCGCCGCTTTACTCGGGGGCGGGATCAGGAATGTTATGTTAGCCATCGGCGTTGGCCTACTCCCCTCATTTACGAGGCTGATGTGCGGCCAGGTTCTCACGGTCAAGGAAAACGATTACATTACTGCGTTGCGTGCGATGGGGGAGAGTAACGCGCGCATTATGATTCAGCACGTCCTACCGAATTCCTTGCCGCCACTAATCGTGCAGATAACCCTCTGGATGGGGCATGCCATCTTGGCGGAAGCCGGCCTCAGCTATCTCGGCGTTGGCATCGAGCCCCCTGGTGCTGCCTGGGGCGCTATGGTCCACGATGGCTATCAGTATCTGCTTTCGCATCCAGTCCTTTCCTTCGCGCCTGGCGTGGCTATTATGCTTGTCGTGTTTTCCTTCAACATAGTGGGTGACGGCTTGAGAGATGCGCTCGACCCCAGACTTAGGGGCGTCGTCTAACGTGGTTTCTGGTGCAGGATTGCAGGCCGTAGTAGGGGTCCGCCTTAGGCGGACGTGGTTGCCCCGGGGCAGGGCGGGGCATCGCAGCCATTTCGCACCAATAACTATCTAGCTTTTGGGCACGCTGATGCTTGGGAGATAGTGTGTCAGCTCTTCTCGATGTCAGAAATCTGAAGACATACTTCAAGACCGACTACGGCTTGGTGAAAGCGGTTGACGGAGTCTCCTACCACGTCAACGAGCACGAAATCGTGGGCATGGTCGGAGAGAGCGGTTGCGGCAAATCGGTGAGCCAGATGTCGCTGCTGCGGTTGATCCCGTCTCCGCCAGGGGAGATTGCTGGGGGCGAGGTCATCTTCGAGGGGCAGGACCTGCTTAAGTTCAAGCCCAACGGCCCCGAAATGCGTTCTATTCGTGGCGGAAAAATAGCCATGATCTTCCAGGAGCCAATGACGTCGCTCAACCCTGTCCTGACGATCGGCCGACAGTTGACCGAGATGGTCGAGTTGCACCTCAATACGAACAGGCAAGCGGCAAGGAAACGGGCAATCGAGCTGATGAAGATGGTCGGTATCCCGGACCCAGAGAGCCGCATCGACGACTATCCCCATCAGTTCAGCGGGGGCATGCGCCAGAGGGTGATGATCGCTATGGCACTCTCCTGCAACCCCAGGATGGTCATCGCTGATGAGCCGACCACCGCCGTCGATGTTACCACGCAGGCGCAGCTACTGGAGTTGATGAGGGATCTGGTCGAGCAATTCGGAGCTTCGCTGGTAGTAGTAACGCATAACCTGGGCGTCATCGCTCGCTACGCCGAGCGCATCTATGTTATGTATGCCGGCCGAATTGTCGAGGCCGGCGCCTGCAAGGACATATTCGCCAATCCGAGCCATCCGTACACCATCGGTCTGCTGAAGTGCGTGACCAAGCTGGACGAGCGACAGAAAAGAAAGCTTCTACCTATCGTGGGCATGCCACCAGCCCTGATCGGCATGCCGCCCACCTGTGCCTTCCTGCCCAGGTGTCCGTTTCGCGTCGAGAGGTGCCAGCAAGAGCCCTGGCCCGAGCTAAGGGTAGTGGATGGCGAGCATTTCGTCTCTTGCTACGTGGACACCAGGCACAGGAAAGCTGCCCTGACCCTTCACACGCGACTTGAAGCCGCACGCCCGCCTGTGCTGTCGAGTAGGTCTGAGCCGCTGCACATACAGGCTACCGATGATACGCTGGCGGAGGTCAATAACCTGAAAATGTACTTCCCGGTGACCAGGGGTGTGATGAAGCAGACGGTCGCCGAGGTGAAGGCGGTTGACGGTATCAGTTTCAAAATAATGAGAGGTGAAACGCTGGGCCTGGTCGGGGAGAGCGGCTGCGGCAAGACCACCACTGGCAGGTGCTTTCTGCGACTATACCAGCCCACGGGCGGGCAGATCGTGTTCGAGGGAAAGGATATCTCTCAGTTGCCCGAGAGCAAGATAAGGCCTTTTCGGCGGAGAATGTCTCTTATCTTTCAGGATCCTTTCGGCTCATTGGATCCACGGCAGAGTGCCGCCAGCATTATCGGCGAGCCGTTAACGGTTCACAGGATGGTCAGGGACAAGCACGAGTACGACGAGAGGGTGGAGCAGCTTTTCCGGATGGTTCAACTGGACCCGAGCATGGGCGACCGTGTCGCCCACGAGTTCAGCGGGGGCCAGCGACAGCGCATCGGCGTGGCCCGCGCACTGGCCTGCGAGCCATCTTTGGTGGTGTGCGACGAGCCGGTTTCTGCCCTGGATGTTTCGATCCAGGCACAGATTATCGAGCTGCTGGAAGAGTTACAGGAGCGACTGCCAGGGTTAACCTATCTCTTCATCTCCCACGATCTGTCGGTAGTGCGCCATCTGAGCGACCGGGTCGCGGTGATGTATCTTGGTCGCATCGTGGAGCTCACGACCTCTGCGGAGCTCTATGATAACCCGCTGCATCCCTACACCAGGGCGCTGCTCTCGGCGGTGCCCATCGCCGATCCATTCGTGGAAGAGAAGCGTGAGCGAGTAGTTTTGAAAGGCGAGGTGCCCAGTCCGTTGCACCCGCCTTCCGGGTGCCATTTCCATCCGCGCTGCCCCCAGGTCATACGGGAGTGCAAACAGGACGTGCCACCGCTGCGCGACGTCGGCGGTGGCCGCTTAGCGGCCTGTATCAGGCTGTAGGGGCGGTTTCGAACCCGCCCACGAGCATTAAGCTGAGACGCTAGTGCAACGGTGCGGGACAATCCCGATGAGGCGAGCGTCCTGTCCCCTCTCCCTCTGGTCCTTCCCTCGTTGCCAGGAAGATCGAGGGAAGGACTGGGTGAGGGTTAGGGTGTCCGAAGGACTCCGGACTCCTTCGGAGAGGGCCGTTCTCCAGGCAGCAATGATAGGCAGCAAGGAGCTAGAACGTGGCTGATTATGACGTAGTGATCATTGGCGGCGGTCCGGCCGGCCTTACGGCGGGACTCTATTTGGCTCGTGGCAAACACCGAACCATACTGTTGGAGAAAGAGAGCCTCGGAGGGTACATCAAGAACGTGGATTGGATAGAGAACTATCCAGGGTTTTCCGAAGGGGTATCCGGTGCTCGGCTCGCCACTGAGATGGTTTCACAAGCCGCCCGGTACGGCCTGAAGCTGGAGCTGGCGGAGGTGGTTGGGATCGAGCTCTTTTCGAGCACCAAATGGGTAGAATGCGCCGACGGCAGGGGTTATACGGCGAAGGCAATAATCGTCGCCGCCGGGTCGAAGCACAAGGAGCTTGGCGTTCCGGGCGAGAAAGCGCTGCGCGGTAGGGGAGTCATCAACTGCGCCCTGTGTGACGGAGGGCAGTTTGCCGAGAAGGTCGTGGCAGTGTGTGGCGGCGGGGACACCGGGGTCACGGAAGCCCTCTATATGTCCAAGCTGGCGTCCAAGGTCGTTCTCATTGCATCCAGGCTGAAGGCCAGCGCCATTCTGCGCGACAGAGCCCTCAGCAACCCGAAGTTGGAGATCCACTCCGGCTGCAGAGCAGTGGCTATCATCGGGAACGGCCAGGTGGAGGGGATAGAGTTGGTCGAAGTGGAGAGCGGACGGAAAGAAACGGTCAAAGTAGATGGTGTTCTCGTCTGCGCGGGACTCACGCCCAATACGAGCTTCTTGCGGGGCATCGTGCCATTTGACGATCAGGGCCAGATCGTAGTCGGCGCCAGCATGGCGACAGAGGTGCCGGGCATTTACGCGGCGGGCGACGTGCGCTGTGACTCGCCGCGACAGGTGTCGGCCGCTGTGGGCGACGGCACCATGGCAGCCGTGTCAGCGGAGAGGTTTCTGATGGAGCAGGAGGTTTCATGAAAAGGCAGAAAGGTGAGGAATACGAGGGCTTTTCGGCGCCCGGCATAAGACTGCTCGAAGAGGCAAGCCCCAAGATGGTGGCGGTTCATTCCTCGGAAAACGAATTGCCTCTTTTGTACGCTTTCCATATGTTTGACAAGGCCCACCTTGTGATGATGGCCGAGCAAGGGATGATCCCTCGGCAGGCCGCGGTGAGTATGCTGGCGGCGCTGAGGGAGATGGAAGAAGAGGGCGTGGAGAAAGTTAGGTTGGCCGCCGGAAACGGCAAGCACTCCGGCGAACAGTATCTTATCAGGCAACTGGGCGAGGAAGTTGGCGGAAGAATTCACCTGGCCAGAAGCTCAGGTGATCTGGGCCAAGTTGGGCTCAGAATAAGGCTGCGCGACGAAGAGCTTCGGCTGATGGACGGGCTGAATGAGTTCCGCGGCGCGCTCCTGGAAACGGCCGGACAGCATCGCGACACGGTCATGCCCGGCTATACCCACGGCCAACACGCTCAGCCCACAACCCTTGGCCATTGCCTGGTTGCCTACGCCAGCGCCCTGGAACGAGACTTCGAAAGGTTGGAGGCCCTTTTCCACCGGACGAACAGGAGTGCCGCCGGCGCAGCCGTGCTCACAGGATCGGATTTCCCGGTGAACCGACTTAGGGTAGCGGAGCTTCTTGGCTTTGAGAAAACCATCAGAAACACGAATGACGCAGTCTTAACGCAGGACGCTTCGCTGGAGGCTCTTTCGGTGCTGACGATACTGCACAACAACGTGGCAGAGTGCGCCGCCGACCTCCAGGTCTGGTACAGCGACGAGTTCGGGATGATAGCTATCCCCGACCGTTTTTGTGGCACAAGCAGCATCCTGGCGCAGAAGAAGAATCCCTGGCTGTTCGAGAGTATCAAAGGGGCAGCAGCGCAAACCTTCGGCAACTTAATGACGACGTATTACGCTTACAAGGGGCCAAGGGGCTTGGCTATTGCGGAGCGGCGGTATGTCCTGACACCGCTTTGGGTGGTGCTTGACGATGCCGCACGCGACCTGTCGTCCATGGCTGAGGTGATGCGTGGACTCAAGGTGAACAAGGAGCTAATGAGGGAGCGTGCGGGTGCCTTCTGGGCCCAGGCGTCAGGGCTGGCCGGCGCCCTGGTCGCAGAAAAGGGCTTGCCCTGGAGGACCGCGCATCAGATCGTTGGCATCCTTGTCAGGCTTAGCTCTGAAAGGGGCATAAAGCCGAGCGATGTGAGCACCGCGTTCCTGGACGAGGCCGCGCTGGAGTACATGGGCAAGCCCGTGGGTCTGAGCGAGGATGCTCTCAGGAAGGCTCTAGACCCGGTGGAGTTCATCAAGGCGAGGACACTCTATGGGGGCACAAATCCCGAGGAGGTGCGCCAGCAGATCGCAGAGCTTGCCGAGCGCCTCGAAAGGGATACGTGCGCCGTTGCCGATCTGCGTGCCGCCCTGAAGCAGGCGTCCGAGAAGCTCGAGAGCTCGATAGACGCCATGCTGTCCTGAGACCGCCGTGGCCGCACGGCTTATCGTCGTTAACTAAATAATTCGGCATAAATCTTGCAGCCGCTACGTCGATGTGTTGTCGACAAGGAGGTGACAAGATTGACAGCCTTGGTCGGGGCTGATGCTCAGCCCAACACGTTACT
>JACQUC010000260.1 GCA_016210495.1 Chloroflexota bacterium | reverse complement strand
GTTTAAGCGAGGCGTGGTCATAATTGGCTGGGAGGAATCTGGGGGTGCGGGCGTCTCGCCCGCGAGGGGGCGGGCCCCGCCTTGCGGGGCGCTGCCGGCTCAACGTTCCCAGTCCGCTTTTGAGCGCCGTGTTGGATTTATGACCATGCCTCGTTATAAGCAGATTAAGAGATTTCGCAGATGACGAATCTGATAATCTGTGCAATCCCGTAACCTGCGTCAATCTGCGGTTCGGACCGCTACTCCAGCGCAAAGTAGAACGTCGCCCCCTCGTCCACCGCCCCTTCGGCCCAGACACTCCCTCCGTGGCGCTGGATGATCCTTTGTACTATTGCAAGACCGATGCCGGTGCCGGGGAACTCCTCGGCTCGGTGTAACCGCTGGAAGGCCCCGAATAGCTTCTCGACGTAGGCCATGTCGAAACCTACGCCGTTATCCTTCACGAAGAAGACCGGAGTACCGTTCTGCTGGGTAACACCAAACTCTATACTTGCCAGAGCGCGCGTCGATGTGAATTTCCAAGCGTTCTCGATGAGGTTCTCGAGCACAGCACGCAGGAGCTGCAGATCACCGTTGGCGACCGCGCCTGGGATAATAGCGAACTCCACCTTGCGGTCCGGCTCCTTCTTGCGGAGCTCCACCGCGACCGACTGGGCAATCTCGCTCAGGTTGACAGGCTGGCGGAGCATCTCCGCCCGCGTCACGCGCGACAGTTGCAACAAGTCGTCGATCAATTGCCCCATCTTCTGGCTGGCGCTGCTGAGGAACCCAAGGTATTCCTTCCCACGCTCGTCAAGCCTATCACCGTACTCTTCCTGGACGATCTGGGCGAAGCTGTTGACGTGTCGCAAGGGAGCCCTAAGGTCGTGAGCCACCGAATACGCGAAACCTTGCAACTCCTTGTTGGACACGTCCAGCTCCGCGGCATGGTGCTCAGCATCCCATCTGGCTTCGATGTGCTGCAACCCCAACGAAGCCAGCGCGGCCAGTTGTCGCAACAGGGTCTCGTCTTCGGGCGTGAATTCGCCCTGTTCTTTGTCGGTGACCATAAGCAGACCGTTGGCTCGGCCATCTCGTCCGACCAGGCGGGCACCAAGCAGTCCGCGCAGCGGCCCATGGTCGGGGGGCAAGCCCCGCCAAGCGGGATGGCTGCGCATCTCCTCGTCGGTGAGACGGATGGACTCCAGTTTCTCGATGAGCTCGAGGTACACTCCACCGCGCTCGACCTTGAACTGGTCGCCGGGAGGGCATGTTATGGCGCCAGGAGCCCGCGAGGATGCCCCAACACGAAAGGAGCCACTTACGTAACCGTGCCCCGTGATGGCGATTCGGGCACCTGTGAGCACGCGCGCACCGTCGGCCGTTGCCTGCAGCAGGCCTTCAAGCGTTGTTTGCCCCAGTATCTTGGTGGATACGCGCAGCAACTCATCCTGCCGCGCCAGGTACCGCTCGCGCTCGTCTGCCAACATAGCCTCACGTCTGATCTTACTGGCCAGCGCCGTGCCTGCAAAGCCGACGAGCACAAGGGCGATGAAATACAGAGTCAATAGCCATACTGGTGTGCCCTGAATCAGGTCGTCAGCCAGCTTCAGCACCGTCGCGAATACGGCGACCCCGGCTGTGGTGCGCGGTGAGAGAAAGTACGCGGCGACGAGTATCGAGAGGAAGAAAGGGGGACCCGGCAGGATGGCTTCGGGAAAAAAGAACACGTCCATTATGAACGCGCCCACGACGAGAAGTAACGCGAGCGCGAGGATAAGGCTTTCCCTTGGCTGGTTGAACCATTTATGGTGCTTGCGCAAGTATGGTCTCACGCCTGATTCCCTCAGCAAGCGCCGTGCCAGCAAGTGCACAGGTACGGAGAGGTCCGCCCCCCGCCCAGGGCGCGGAGACCGCGCCCCTACGCTGGTGATGCCGTCGGCACTGCAGACATTTACATATCGGCGAGCGCAAGCTCCGATCTACCTTTGCGAGAATGTTAGGGTCAGGGCCCGCCCTTTGCTTCTGCTACGACTTGGCTAGCCTTGAGAACTCTAACACGCACGCACGCATCCAGCGCCGACGAGACGAAATCCATGCGTTTCAGGTCGTACGGTATCAAGCTATTGAAGTGGATGCCGTTTCCACGAGCTATTGGCATCCCTTTGGCCCAGTGGCCACTCAGCCCAATCGTCGCCACCACCTCGGGATGGATGCACTCCGTGACCTTGGCCCGGCCCTGGACACGGTGGCCTCGCTCCGTCTCCAGCCACACCGCGTCATCGTTGGCAATGTTTTGCGCCGCCGCCGTCTTGCTGTTGATGAGGATCGAGTCGGGCTCCCAGAGCGACTGAAAAGACACGTCCTCCAGCCAGGGGTTTTCCGCCGTGTAAGAATGGGTGTGGAACGGGACCTTGAAGTTGGTGGCGATCAAGGGGTAGCTCGGGTTGCTCTCGTGCGACTCGCAGGGCTTCCACTCGGGAAGTGGGATGTAGTCGTCGGTCTCCCAGTAGATGCCCATTTCCTTGGTTATTTTCTCCACGTCTTGCCCGGCCCGGATGTAGTATTCCAGGTACAGCGGAATCCTGCCCTTGACGAACGGCCGCGGGTAGGCCTCCTGTATCGAGCGCGGCAGCGTAATGAATCCGTTGGCCTTGAACCATTCGAGCCCGTGTTCGTCGCCAAAACGCGACCTGAGCGCCCGGTCCACGATCTCTGCGTACGCGTACTTGACCCGCGGGTCCAGCTTTTCCCCATCCTTGAGCCGCAGCAAAGTGTTGGCGACCTGGTACAGGTTGGCTTGGATGCCGATGCGGTCGGCGAGATCGAGCAATACTTCGATCCAGTGCCGCGCCTGCCCGTACGGCTTCACCACCGGTTGGCGCAGCATGTAGTACCAGGAGCTTTCCCCGGCCAGAATAAACTCCGTCAATCTGTTGGGAAAGGGATCGAGCCTTTCCAGACTGTGCGTGTCGGGTAGGACGATGTCCGCCAGCTCTGCCGTCTCGTCGACCACTGTCGCAAACGACACGACGAAGGGAATGTTGGCGTAGGCTTCGGCAATACGCCGCGGCTCGAATCCGCTCAGCACGGTGTTGGAGCGAACCTGAATCATCATCTTGCACCGGTAGTCCAGCCCGAACTTCTCCGGCTCCAGCAGCGTCGCCGGAACGAAAGGTCCGCCGTAAACCGACACGGGCATCAGCTCCATCAGCTCCAGCGTTTGCGGCCTTCTGGCCTTGCGCGGCGGATAGACGCCGTAGGTCAGGGTCACCACCGGCGCGGCCACGAGCAGCCCATCCGGTCCCTCGCTGGGCTCCCAGTCCGGCCCCTTGACGGCCACTCCCATGTGCCCGCCGGGAACGTCGATGGCGCCTACGACGATGTTGAGCATCTGAATGGCGTAGCCCACGTGCATCGCGTGCTTGTGGGCAATGGGCCCGCGATTCCAGTTGGCGCTAACTGGGCGATAAGGTAGCTCCTGCCCGTGAATGACGACCGTGCTGCCGACCCGCGCGGCGGTGGCGAACTCCCGGGCGATTCTGCGAATGGTCTCCGCGGGGATGGTCGTGATCTCAGCCACTCTCTCGAGCGGGTACTTTTGCAGGTGCTCTTTGAGCAGTTGGAAGGCGGGCTTCGCCTTCTGACCCTGGACCTCGAACTCCCCCTCCAGGGCGGCCCTGTTGGCGTCGATCTGGTCATAAGGCACCGGCGCGCTCAGATCCATGTCCCAAAGCAGAGGCTTGTCGCCTGCCTCATCCCTCACGTAAAGGCCATCGGTGCCAATTAGATAGGCGGCGTTCGTGTACTTGCGCAGGAATTCGCCGTCGTAGACATTCAGCTCGTTGACGATGACGTTCAGCATTCCCAGAGCGAAGGCCGCATCGGTGCCCGGCTTGATGGGTATCCATTCGTCCGCCTTGGCCGCGGCGTTGCAGCAGACAGGATCGACCACGACGACCTTCATTCCGCGCAGGCGAGCGTCGGCGGTCTTCTGGGTCAGACCCATCGGGTTCGTGTTGGCGACGAAGCCGTTCTGGCTGCCGATCAATAGCATGTAGTTGCAGACGTCAACATCGGGCTCGGAGAAGAAGACGCCCTGGGTGGTGTAGGTTATCGGGTGAAAGCCGTTGCCGCAGTAGTAGCGCGCTGCGCCGGCGGTAAAATTGGGCGTGCCAAAAGCCGAGGTGAAACAGAGCCCTATCGGAATATAGGCCTGTGGATCGAAGCTGTGGATGAGGAGCTGGCGCGAGTCTTCCTCGTAAATATCCTTGAGCTTCTCGGCGATGGTGCTGAGGGCCTCTTCCCACTCGATCTCCTGCCACTGGGGATCGACTCCCAGGCCTTTTTTGGGGTTCGTCCTCTTCAGAGGCCTGCCGATGCGATGCGGGTCGTACAGGCCCATGAGCGCGGCGTTGCCCTTGGCGCAGATCCGCCCGAAGTTGTGGGGGTTGTCAGCGTCGCCCTCGATCCTCACCACCGTGCCATCGACGACGTGCGCCTTGACACCGCACGCGTTCTGGCACATATGGCACACGGTGGGGACCCATTCGTCTTGCTGAAGCGAAATGGGCACTACAGCCTCCTCGTGATCCGACGTAGCTCAGGCGGATCAGACGTATCGCCTCTACGCGTAGCGCTCCGGGCCCCGCAGCCGCTGCGGCGAGAACACCCCTGCCCTCAAGAAGAGGTAGAACACGAGAAAGTGTCCCACCAGGTCGCCGGCAAGCAGCAGCCACAGGTAGGCGACGTTCCTGTCGGCCGCGAACAGCAGGTCGGCGCCAATCGCCACGCCGATGCCCACGACGACGACGCCAAGGAGGAACGGCATTCTGAACCTGCCGCTGAGCAATTCTTCGACAGAAACCCTGGCCCCCGAGCTGGCTCCCGAGGCGCTCACGAGGTAGATGATAAGGAGCGCCAGATTGAACAAGAGGATGCTCGTTTCTAAAGACTCGATCTGCTCCATTCGCACGACGCCAGATGTCGACAGGCTCGCCAGCAGGAAAGTCAGGGTGCTGCCTCCCAGCAGCGCGTAGAAGAAGCACAGCACGGGCAGCAGCGCGTTGTTCCAAAACTGTATGGCCGGCGAGGAGTTCATCAGAAAGCCATCGTAGATCATTACGAACAGCGCCACCAGAAGGGCGATGGCCCGCAATGCTTGAATGGGCTGACTGTATGGTGGAGCCACGAAATAGAAGATGATGCCGAAGCCAATCAGGACGCCCATGGCGATCAGGCCCCGCGATACCCAGGAGGTCGCCGGCCTGAGCATCGCTCGCCAGAAACGCTCGGGACGGCCAAGGTAGAGCAGGTGGGCGCCGCCTTTGCCGATGAGCACGATCAGCGTGCCCACGAGGATGCCCATTCGGTTACCCTCTCCGAGTAGAAGAGAAACGAAAAACAACCCCGCGCCGATCTTGCCAAAGAAGAACGCGGACGCGATCAGCCAGGTCCATTGATCCTGCTCGTGGTACCCGATGATGAATTTGCGTCTCTTTACTATGACTCTAGCCGTGCCCATGAATCGCTTCCCTCCTCATTTCTCGCTGTATTCTCATTCTATGTAGTACACAGAGGGCTTCGTCTGATACTCCGGGTGAAGCTGGTATCCCCGCCGCTGGTGGATCAGCCGGTTCACTTCGCTGCCGGGATCGTTGAGATCGCCGAAGGTGCGCGCTTTGGCTGGGCAGGTAATCACGCACGCGGGATCCAAACCCTCGGCCACACGGTGGGCGCAGAAGTCGCATTTGGTTACCGTGCCCGCCTCGTAACGTCCCAGTTTTGCCTTTTCGTAAGGCGTAAGGTGCCCATTGCCGTACGCGCCACGCTTTAGCACCTCCGAAGTGACATAGAAGCGATTGTGGTACGGACAGGAGACGTAGCAGGTTCGACAGCCAATGCACTTCTTGTTGTCGACGTCGATAATGCCATTCTCCAACTGGTACGTCGCACCCGTCGGACAGGCCCTCAAGCAGGGAGCATCCTCGCACTGGTTGCACAGCACGGGCAAAAACTCCCGTTTTGCGTTGGGGTAGGTGCCCACCTCCTGCTCGAGGACCCTGCCCAGATACACCCCTTGCGGTGTGCCGTTCTCAGCCTTGCACGCGACTGTACAGCTCTGGCATCCCACGCACCGCTTCAGATCGATGACCATTCCGTACTTATTGCTCATCTCACTTCACCCGCTTTCACAACTTTGACCCGCACGCAGGCGTCCAGGCCGGCGGAAACGTAGTCCATCCTTTTCAGATCGTAGGGTATCAGCTTGTTGAGGTGAATGCCGTTGCCCCGGGCGATGGGTGTGCCCCTAGCCCAGTTGCCGGACAGACCAATGGTTGCGACCACATCGGGGTGCACACACTCGGTCACCCTGGCCCTGCCCCGGACACGCTTACCGCGTTCACTTTCCAGCCACACCAGCTCGCCATCGACGATGTTCTGCGCCGCCGCCGCGCGACTGTTGATCAAGATGGAGTCGGGCTCCCAGAGCGACTGGAACGAGACATCCTCCAGCCAGGGGTTCTGGCTGGACCATGAATGCGTGTGAAACGGCACCTTGAAATTCGTCACAATGAAGGGGAACGCGGGATCTCGACTCTCGTGGGCCTCGCAGGGCTTCCACTCCGGCATAGGCTGGTAGTCGTCGACCTCCCAGGGGATGTTTAGCTCCCTGGTCACCTTTTCGACCTCGCGTCCTGCCCGGATATAGTGCTCCAGGTAGAGCGGAATCCTGCCCTTGATGAAGGGTCGCGGATACGCTTCCTCGATGGAGCGGGGCTGTGTGACAAAGCCGTGGGCTTTGAACCATTCTAGGCTGTGCTCGCTGCCGAAGCGCGACTTGAGGATGCGATCTATGATTTCTGGGTAGGAGTATTTCACCGCGGGGTCCAGCCTGCAATCGTCTTTGAGCTGCAAGAGCGTGTTGGCCACCTGGCTGAAGTTGGCGCGGATGCCGATGCGGTCGGCAAGCTCCAGAATAACCTCGACCCAGTGCCTGGATTCGCCGTACGGATTGACGACCGGCTGGCGCACCATATAGTACCAGGAGCCTTCGCCCGCGAGCAGCCACTCGATAAGCATGTTCGGGAAAGGATCGAGTCTCTCCAGCCAGTGTGTGTCGGGCAAGACGATGTCCGCCAGCTCTGCCGTTTCGTCGACGAAGGTGGAAAACGAAACCGTAAACGGAACGCTGGCATAAGCTTCGGCCATCCGCTCAGGCTCGGCTCCGCTCATCAGCGTGTTGCTGCGACAGACGATCATCATCTTGCACTTGTAGTCGAGGCCAAACTTCTCCGGCTCCATCAGCGTCGCCGGGACGATTGGCCCGCCGTAGACCGCCACCGGGAGCAGCTCCATTAGCTCCAGGGTCTGCGGTCTTTTGACCTTGCGTGGCGGGTAGACGCCGTAGATCATGGCCACGATGGGCGCGGCGACCAGTATACCATCAGGCCCCTCGCTGGGCTCCCAGCTCGGGCCTTTGACGGCTATGCCCAGGTGCCCACCGGGAACGTCGATGGCTCCCATAACCACGTTGAGCAACTGGATGGCATAGCCCACGTGCATGGCGTGCTTGTGGGCAATAGGACCGCGGTTCCAATTGGCGCAGGCCGGACGGTAAGGAAGCTCCTGCCCGTGAACGACGATCTTGCTGCCCACTCTGGCAGCCGTGGCGAACTCTTTGGCGATCCTGTGGATGGTCTCGGCCGGGATGGTCGTGATTTTGGCGACCTTCTCCAATGAATAGTTACGGACGTGCTCCTTGAGGAGCTGAAAGGCAGGCTTGGCTTGCTGCCCCTCCACCGTGAACGCTCCCTCCAGCACAGCGGCGGTGGGGTCGATTTCGTCGTAAGGGATCGCCTGGCCGCGCAGGGAATGCCAGAGCAGAGGCTTGCCGGTGGCCTGATCCCTGATGTACAGACCGTCCGACCCGATGAGGTACGCCGCATTGGTGTATTTCCGGAGGAATTCGGCGTCGTAGATATTCAGCTCGTTGAGGATGACGTCGAGCATCCCCAGCGCAAGGGCGGTGTCAGTCCCCGTCTTGATAGGTATCCACTCGTCCGCCTTAGCTGCAGCGTTGCAGCACACCGGGTCGACCACCACAACGCGCATGCCGCGGATGCGCGCGTCGGACATTTTCTGTGTGAGCCCCATCGGGTTTGTATTGGCCACGAAGCCGTTCTGGCTGCCAATCAAGAGCAGGTAGTTGCAGTAATCCAGGTCGGGCTCGGCGAAAAACACGCCTTGAGTGGTGTAGGTTATCGGGTGGAAGCCATTGCCGCAGTAGTAGCGCGCCGACCCGGTGGTGAAGTTGGGCGTGCCGAAGGCCGAGTTGAAACAGAGGCCGATGGGCATAAAGGCCTGGACGTCGAAGCTGTTGAACAGGAGCTGGCGAGGGTCTTCGTCGTAGATCTCCTTCAGCTTCGCCGCGACGATACTCAGGGCCTCTTCCCATTCGATCTCCCGCCACTGGGGATCGACGCCGATACCCTTCTGAGGATTGGTCCTCTTCAGCGGCTTGGCGATCCGATTGGGATCGTAGAGCCCCATAATCGAGGCGTTTCCCTTGGCGCAAATCCTGCCCAGATTATGGGGATTGGTCGTGTCTCCCTCGACCTTTACCACCGTGCCATCGACGACGTGGACCGTAAGCCCACACGCGTTCTGGCACATGCAACAGACGGTTTGAATCCATTCGTCTTGCTTGACCTGTGCCGTCAACTAGACCCCTCCATTCCGTTCGATGACCTGACGAACTGATTGTTATGATTACGTACGATACGGAAAGGCAACCTGCCCATTGAACGTAGGGGCGCGGTCTCCGCGCCCTCTTGGGCTCTCCGATCTGCATCAGCACTCACACAGGGTTATAGATAACCACCTTCAAAAGCGTAGGGTTGTACGCGTTACACGGGTTTCGCTCGGAGGGACAGTTGGATAGCGCTATTACGATGTCCCTCTCCGCCAACAGATCTACATAGTCGCCCGGTTTGCTGGTCGGTTCCACGACCATAAACCCGCCCTCGTCGTCGTAGGGGAAATTCATAAACAGGGCGAAGCAGGAATCGACCTGTATGTTGTCGCGCGTGAAGCCGTAGTTACCCATCGAGGCGACGAGGTTGTCGCGGCAGTTTGGCGTAGCCTCGACGCCGAAGCGGAGGAAGTTGACCTGAGCGTTGCAGAAAAAGCCGCCGAAGTAGTGGATGCCAACCGTATCGTCGACGATGGTGGCCAGCTTGGTGCAGTACTTGGAGTGAATGCTGTGGCCCTGGCGGATTTTCCAGGTGCGGTAGATGACCTGGGTGTTGACGCACGAGGAGAAATCCTTGAGGTTGTGCGCGTCCCACAGCACAACGTCCGCCACCTGTTGGCCCTCGACGTCGATAATGCGTGCGACCTGGCCTTTTTTCAGCACCCGTGCGGGCAGGTAGCCTCTGGCAGGGACCAGAATCTCCTCGACCACCTGCCCGGGCACCTGGGCCTTCTGCGCCAGGTAGAATTGCTCACGTTCCAAAGGGCCTTTGCTCATTCAGAATCCCTCCCTGCTGTCTGAACCACAGATTGACGCAGATTATGGGATTACGCAGATTTCCGGATCAGCGAGGCTCATCTGCGAAATCCATTAATCTGCTTAATCTGCGGTTCAGACGGGGTTGTAAATGATCACCTTTAGCAAACTAGGGTTGTACGAGTTACACGGGTTTCTTTCTTGAGGGCAGTTGGACAAGGCCATGATCAGGTCCCTCTCGGCCAGCAGATCGACGTAGTCGCCCGGTTTGCTAACCGGCTCCTCGATCGCCAGCGTCCCGTCGGATCTATAAGGGAAGTTCATAAACAGGCAGAAGCAGGCATCGATTTCGATGTCGTCGCGCGTGAGCCCGTAGCCGCCCATGGCCGCCGTGAGGTTGTCGCGGCAGTTGGGCGTGGCCTCCACGCCGTAACGTACCGCGTTAAGCTCCGCGTTGCAGAAGCCGCCGCCAAAATGGTGGACGCCGCAGGTATCGTCGACGATGGTGGCCAGCTTGGTGCAATACCTGGAGTAGAGGCTGTGGCCCTTGCGGATCTTCCAGGTGCGATAGACGACCAGGGTATTGACGCACGAGGAGAAGTTCTGGAGGTTCTCCTTGTCCCAGAGGATAATGTCGGCGACCTGCTGCCCCTCGACGTCGATGATGCGCGCGACCTGGCCCTGCTTCAGCACGCGCGCCGGCAGGTAGCCCCGCGCGGGCACCAGAATCTCTTCGACAACCTCGCCCGGCACCTCGAATTTCTGTCCCAGGTAATACTGCTCGCGCTCCAGCGGTCCTTTGCTCATCGAGCAACCCTCCCGTCGATCAAGATACTAAGGGTGTGGCCAGGGAATCGTAGGCTTTTACCTTACCAGAGTGATTGAGGATTGTCAATGCTCGATTGCTCAAAGCGAGTTGACACCGTCCGGTCCACGCGCTATAGTCGACCGCGTGCTAGCAGTCGTCAAAGACGTCGAGTACAGTTGCAATCGAATGCGCCCGCTCTTGCTGGCGGGCGCCGCCGGTGTGGCGTCGCTCATCCTTTACGTTGCCACGCTCGCTCCGGACGTGGTGGGCGGCGACGCGGGCGAGTTTCAGTTCGTGCCCTACGTCCTGGGTATTCCCCATCACACGGGCTATCCGCTCTACACGCTGCTGGGGAAAGCCTGGTCACTCGTACCCATCGGCTCCGTGGCCTGGCGAATGAACCTGCTTTCCGCCGTGTTCGCGGCGGCAGCGGTAGCTGCCGTCTACCTGGCTGCGTGGGAAATGACGGGGCGTCTTTCGGCTGCCGTGGTGGCCGCGGCATCGCTGGCGGTCTCGGGCCTGTTCTGGCAGTGGGCCACCATCGCGGGCGTGCGCTCCTCGACGGCCTTGATGGTTGCCCTGGTGATATACCTGGCGGTGCGGTGGAGCAGCGAGACACGTGTCAAGCGATTCGGAGCGACGGCCAGGACGTTCGCCCTGCTGTCGCTCACTTACGGCGCGGCGCTGGCTCATCACCGGTCGGCGGTTCTCCTCGCCCCGCCGCTACTGTTATTCATACTGGTTGTGAACGCAAGGATTGTGTTTTCAGCCGGTGTGATGGCGCGGAGTGCACTCCTCATTGCTTTTCCTCTGCTCACCTATCTGTACCTGCCGATTAGATCGGCGATGGGCACGCCGTTCGATCAGTTTCACCCCGACACGCTACCCCGGTTTCTCGACCTCGTTCTGGCGACGCGGCTCAGCCAGTCGTTTCTCTCGGTGCCGATGGAGGCGATGCCGGCGCGGGCGACGATGCTTGGCGTGGAGTTCTGGCGCGAGTTCGGTGGGGTCGGCGCTGGCCTGGCGATGCTTGGCGTGGGATGGCTCCTCTGGCGAAAGCCTCCGGTGCTGGCGCTCACCGCGCTTTTTGCCCTCGCGGTCGCAGCGCAAACGCTGAACTGGAACGTGGGCCAGGACCATCTCAACGTGGTGTACCTGATCCCGGCATACGTCGTGGTGGCGTTGTGGATAGGTGCTGGCGTCGGCTCTCTGGGCGGCACGCTGTTGCGTGCGCTGCGCTTTGCGCCTTTGGCAAAGGCGGTGCTGACGGCGGTCGTGGTGATGCTCCTGGTACCATTCGTGCAGTCGGGTGTGGCCAATTGGGATGAGATGCAGCGGTATGCCGAGCGTCCGCTGGACAAGTTCCGCCAGCACATCGACGCGGGCTATGTGGCTCGCCGCTTGGTGATGGCCAGCCTGCCCTACGTCGAGGACAATGCCGCCATCTTTGCCGATTGGGAGCAGGCCACACCGTTCTGGTACGTGCAACACGTAGAGGGCCTCAAGACCGGGGTGGAGGTTCTCTATGGGGTGGGCTCCGTCGACGAGATGGAGAAGAGGGTGGGAGAGCGGCCCATCTACGTCGCCCGGGCCATTGCCGATACGGGCCAAAGGCGGTTCACGGCTGTGGGACCGCTGGCAAAGCTGATGCGCGGCTCGCGACGGGAGCTCAGCCGTGCGCCGGCTGGAATGAGGCCACTCGACCTCGTTTTTGGTGCGCAGATCAAGCTCCTGGGTTACGTCCAGTACGACGACCGCGGTCGAATAGTGGAAGACGCGGCGCCCCAGGCGAGCGTGCTGCCCTTCACATTGTACTGGCAGGCCCTTGAGCGGCCACGTGAGGATTACTCGGTTTCCACGCGCCTGATGGATAGCGCGGGCAACCTGGTGGCCCAGTTGGATAACAGGCACCCGGTGCTGTCTATGTCTCCCACGAGGCTATGGGAACCGGACGAGGTGGTGGGCGATTACTACGAGTTGCCTCTTGCCGGCCTGTCGCCGGGCAACTATCGCCTGGAGGTGCTCCTCTACACCTCATCGGCCCAGGGCTGGCGCAACCTGGAGGTAGTCGATGCGTCGGGGCGTGCCCTAGGCGAAAGGGCGGCGGTCACCGAGGTGGTGCGCTGATCGATTTCTGAGCCAGTTGCTGCCCGATAAGCGACACGAACACGTCCTCCAGGGACGGTTGAACGGGAAGCACGCCGTTCACCCTGATGCCGTTCTCTTCGAGCGCGCGTCTAAGCTGTGACGCCAGGGAGGCCGCGTCGACCTCGACGTGAACCAGCACGCCGTAGGGAGCGGCCTCGAGTACGCCGGCGTGACGTCGCAGCAGCTCGATGGCATCGGTCGCCGGCTCGCAGTCGATCTCCAGCAGATCGCCCTTGAGACTGCCCGCCTTCAGGGCCTCTGGCGTGTCGCAGGCGATGAGCTTGCCGGCGTGCATCAGGGCAACGGTGTCGCAGTGCTCCGCCTCGTCCATATAGTGCGTCGTGACGAACACGGCCACGCCGCGCTCGGCCAGGGCGTAGATCATCTCCCAGAAGTTCCGCCGCGAGACGGGATCGACGCCCGACGTCGGCTCGTCCAGGAAGAGGACGGGTGGCTGGTGCACGATGGCGCAGCCGAGAGCCATCCGCTGCTTCCAGCCACCAGATAGATTGGCAGCTATCTCGGTCTCGCGACCCGCCAGGTCCGCCATCGCGACCAGTTCCTTGATCCGCTCTCGCTTGCGACCGTTCGGCACGCCGTAGACGCTGGCAAAGAAATCCAGATTTTCCCACACGGTCAGGTCCTCGTACAGCGAGAACTTCTGCGACATGTAGCCGATCTGGGACTTGATGCGCTCGGCTTCCCGGGCTACGTCCCAGCCCAGGACACGCCCGCTCCCCGAGGAGGGCGGCACGATGCCGCACAGCATCCTGATCGTCGTCGTCTTGCCGGAGCCGTTGGGCCCGAGGAAGCCGAATATCTCGCCGGGTTTCACCCGAAAGCTCACGGCGTCGACGGCGAGGAAATCGCCGAAGCGTTTGGTAAGGTCTGTGGCTTGTACGGCAAAATCCACGTTTGTTTCCCTCACCCAAACCCTTCCCACACCCTAACCCTCTCCCAGAGGGAAAGGGGATTGGACGTCTAACAGATCATATGTACTGATCACCACGGCGTTCGGCAACCGGTTGTAGCCTGCTGAGGCGCACGAAGACGTCTTCGAGCGATGGCGCGACTACGCGCAGGTCGGCGACGTCGACGCCGCGTGCCGCCAGGCGCACGAGGAGGCGGGATTTCACTTCGTCTGCGTTCCCGGCGGCAAGGTGAATCTTTTTGCCGAAGCTCTGCACGTCTTCCACGTCTGGGGTGCCTCGGGCAATTTCGAGGGCCAGGCGAGACGGCGAAGCATCAAGCTCCAGGACGGTCACGGCGATTTGACCCTTCAATCGTCGCGGCTCGTCGCACGCCAGAATCCTGCCGCCCGCCAGAAAGGCCACCCTGTTGCACCGCTCGGCCTCGTCCATATACGGCGTGCAGTACAGCACCGTCGTCCCTTCCTGCAACAGCCGCTGGAGTATCTCCCAGAGCTCGCGGCGCGAGATAGGGTCGACGCCGGTCGTCGGCTCGTCCAGGAGCAACACCTCGGGCTGGTGGATGAGGGTGCAGGCCAGCGACAGTTTCCGCTTCATCCCGCCGGATAGCTTCTGAGCCAGGTGATCGCGAAAAGCCTCGAGCCGGCTGAACTCGAGCAGGCGTAGCTGGCGGGCCTTCCTAATGTCCCGGGGAACCCCGTACACGTCGGCGAAGAAGTCCATGTTCTCCTGGACGGTGAGGTCCTCGTAGAGGGCGAAGCGCTGGGGCACATAACCAATCAGTTCCTTCACCCGCTCCGGGTTGGCCACCACGTCGACGCCCGCAACACGAATCGAGCCCGTGGAGGGCGGGACGATGCCACCCAGCATGCGAATTGTCGTCGTCTTGCCGGCGCCATCGGGGCCGACCAGCCCGAAGACCTCGCCTTTTTTGATTTGTAGATTCAGCTCTCTGACGGCCCAATTTTTGCCATAGCGGCGGCCCAAGCCAGTTGTTTCGACCGCGAACTCCAAATCTCGTCTCCCGAGTTGAGAAGTTGTCTCAAGAGCGGTACCTGGCTCAAAGCGAACAATCCAGTCCAGGGCGAGGAGACCTCGCCCCTACGATTTGAGGTGTTCTCTAAGCCAGCCGTTTCTGGAAGCGGCGGGCGCTGACCAGAAAGACCGCGATGCTGAAGATGCCGAGGAGCAAGACCTCGCCCCACAGATACTCGATGCCCACTCCTTTCAACGCGATGCCTCTCACGATGCGTAGGAAGTATGATAGCGGAAACAGGTAGCTCAGATAATAGAGCACGTTGGGCAGGTTCTCCAGCGGGAAGATCAGGCCCGTCAGCAGGAAGGCCGGCAACATAGTCATCAGCGCCGTCTGCATCGCCTGGCCCTGCGTCTTTGACACCGTGGAGATCAGCAGGCCCAGTCCGAGAGAGCCGGTTAGGAAAAGGATCGAGAGAGCCATCAGCAGGAGGAAGCTGCCAGCGAACTCCACCTTGAACCAGAGCAGACCGACGACGGCCGTCAGCGTGGCATTCCAGAAGGCGATCAGCACGAAGGGCGCCAGCTTGCCGAGCATCAGCTCCCAGGGTTTCAAGGGCGTCATGATCAGTTGCGCCAGCGTGCCGCGCTCCCGCTCTCGAACAATAGCAAACGAAGTCAGGACGACGCCCTGGAACTGAAGGATCATGCCGATCAGCCCGGGGATCATGAAGTTCACGCTGCGCATGTCGGGGTTGTAAAGCACGTTGGGACGCAGCTCCACCGGCATCATCAGGCTGGAGCCAAGGCCCAGCCGATCGACGGCCTCGCCCAGAATCTGCGCCCCTTTGGCCTGGGCCACCGCGTCGGCGGCGAAGAGCGCCGTCTGCGCGACGTTGGGATCGGAGCCATCGATGACCACCTGCACCGACGCCTGCCGTCCCGCCAGCAGATCGGCCGAGTAGTCCGGTGGAATGATGAAGCCCACCTTCACCTGGCCGCGGTCGATCATCTCGCGGACCCTGGACAGGCTATCCACATAGCCGACCACGTCGAAATACTCCGTGGTCGTGAAAGCGGCGATCAGGGCGCGGCTGCGCTCGTCGCGGCTCTGGTCGACCACGACGGTGCTGATGTGCTTGATATCGCTGTTCACCGCGTAGCCCATCAGAATGATCTGCACCGGCGGCAGCAGCAGCACGATGATCAGCGTCCGCATATCGCGCACGGTTTGGATGAATTCTTTTTTGATCACCGGCCAGATTCTGTGAAACATGGTTACATCTTTATCCGCGCGTCCGCCGGCATGCCGGCCTTGAGCGCGTGGTTCGGGTTCGGGATGCTGACCCTGACGGCAAAGACCGTGCTCGCTCTTTCCTTCTGGCTCTGGACATTGCGCGGCGTGAACTCCGCCCTGGGCGAGATGTAGACCACCTCGCCGGCGAAGGTCTGGCCGGGGAAAGAGTCGACGGATACCTCCACCTGCTGCCTCAGTTGTACGCGGCCGATCCGGCCCTCGGACACGTAAATGGTCAGCTTCACCGTATCCAGGTTGGCGAGGGTTAGCAGACGCATGCCCGGCGACGCCGTCTCGCCCGCGCGGACCATTCGCCTGGCCACCAGGCCCGTGATGGGAGCCTTGAGCTTCGTCTTCTGAAGCTGCGCCTCCAGCACGCCGATGGCCGCTTCCGCCTGGCGAAGCTGCGCCCGAGCGATGGCCATCTCCTGGGGCGTGGCACCGTTTCTGATGCCTTCCAGTCGAGCCTGTGCCACCCGAACAGCCGCTTCGGCCGCCTCGTGCTGGCCCTGAGCGGTGTCGATTTGGGCATTGAGGGCGATCGGGTTACTGCGCAGCGCCAGCAGATCGTCGAGATTGCGCCGGGCCTGCTCCACGGCGGCCTCGGCGATGGCCAACTCCTCCTGAGTTGCGCCTTCCTGCGTTTGGCGCAGCCGGGCCATCGCGCTGTCCACGCCGGCCCGGGCAGCCTGGACCAGGGGCTCCGACACGGCTCGCTTCGCCCCCAGGTCGGCCCTGGCCTGCTCCACCGCCGCTTCGGCCTGCTTGAGGCTTTCGGGCCTTGGCGGCGCCGTCAACTGGCTCAACCGTGCCTCGGCGGCGGCCACCTGCTCGAAGGCCGCGCCCGACTGGGCCTCCTTCATTTCTTTGGTGAAAGGGGTTCTGCCGCTGGCCAACTGCGCGTCCGCCGCGGCCTGGGTGGCGTAGAGCTGATTCCTCGCCGAGCGCACGCCCGCCTCCGCTTCGGCGATCTGGTCTCGGGTGGGGCCGTTGCGCAGCACGTCCAGGCGCGCCTGCGCCACCACCAGCGCCTCCGCGGCGACGATCTCCTGGGCCTTCGCCCCGGCTTCGGCCTCGGCCAGCTTTTGCTGGGCCACCTCGACCGAGGCCCGTGCGGCTTCCAGGTCCGCCTCTCGGGCGCCGCCACGGATTTGCGCCAGGCGCGCCTCGGCGGCCGCAAGTTGGGGGCGGGCAACGTTGATCCTGGCATTGATATCCTGCGGGTCGTCGCGCGTTGCTTTCGCGTACTCCCAGGCGGTCCTGGCCGTGTCGCGCTGCGCCGTGACCTGGGCCAAAGCGGCCTCGGCCTGCCTTAAATCCTCGGCGCGCGGGCCGCGTTCCACCAGCGCCAGACTCGCCCTGGCCACCTCGACCGCCGCCTGCGCCTGGCGCACTTGGGCATCCAGCAAAGATGTGTCGAGGACCACCAGCTCGTCACCGGCCTTCACCGGGTCGCCCTCGTCCAAGTTCAGCCGCTCGATCCTGGCCGCGACCTCGGAGACGACGCTCACCTCTTCGGCCTCGATGGTGCCCGAGGCGGTGATGGCGGCATCGGAGCCTTGCTGGCCGGTCAGGTATATCCAGGCCAGGACCACGCCGGCCAGCGCCACGCCGGCCAGAGCCAGGCGAAGAGGCTTTGAATGAGCCAGCTTTGTCCTCACAGTCGTCCACCTCCGTTATCCTTTTCGCCAGGTGGCGTGCCCTCGATGCCGTGCAAGAATAGCTCGACCAACTCCGCGATGAGCTGCTCCCGCGTGGGCTGCGGCATGCCCGGGAAGGGCACGGGGGCGATCTCAGGCGTGTTGGCGATGGCCGCCAGCATTGTCGCGCCCACGAAGGCCGGAAAGACCACGCGCGGATTGAAGGGACGGAACTGTCCGGCGACCATTCGCTTCTGCACTACCGCCTGAAGCTGCACGACGACGGGCGCGATGACATCGGAGAAGTACCGCTGACGCAGGTCATCGTCCACGAGGAGCTCGTGCAGCATCACGTGGGCGATGCCCCGATTGCGATCGAAGACCTCCAGGCGGTCCCGCAGGATGGCGGCGAAGAAAGCCCGGTTGTCGAGAGTATCCGCCTGGGTCAGAATCTTTGCCAGAGGCTCGATGGCTGTCCTGGAGATCATCGCCAGCAGGAGGTCGCGCTTGCTTGTGTAGTAGTTGTAGATAGTGCCCTCGGCCACGCTCGCTTCGGCAGCGATCTCGCGGGTGGTGGCCTTGTGAAAGCCCTTGCGGGCAAAGACCCTGGCGGCGGCCTCGAGGATCTGCCGCGTTCTCTCCTCGACCTCCCGAGTATCGCGGGGCTGCCTGTTCCTGACCACGCTGGCCTCCCGGCACGCCGCCTGAATGACCGAGTGAGCGCTCACTCAGAGTTACGGGCATTGTAACGGGTTGTCTGCGGTGTGTCAATGGGTAATTTTGTAATTTTTTGCATCAGGAGAGGAGAGAACGACACCACGGAGACACAGAGACACGCTGAGGCGAGACCGGGGCACAAACGCAAATACTTGCCTAACCGCCGCTTTACTTTTCGTCTGCCTCATGTATAATGACCCAAAGCGGGGCACTTTACTTCCGTCGAACCCACGAGCCGCGCGACACAACCAGTGTTTACCCAGTATCGCGTAGGAGCAGCTTCGGTTTATGTGCGTTGGGAGACAAGGAGGCCAGGGAATTGAGCGATACCAGGTTGGATTACCGTGCGTTCTATCACCTTGAGGACTACTTGTTCGACACCGTGCGAATTCGGTTCCGGGAGCAGGGGTATCTGTCTGCCTTCGATTTCTTCTGTATCGTGATTTGGAAGGCCAACCGGGCCAAGACAAAGATGGCCAGAAGGCTGAAATCAAAAGGACACGTGAGCCTCGATTCGGCAGTTCAGGCGCTTACAAGCGGTATCGCTCGAAAGGGCAGCGCGAAAGAGCGTCTCCGCTACATGTTGGAAGAGTGGGGTTTCTATCTGCCGATGGCCTCAGCGATTCTCACTGTGCTGTACCCGGAGGAGTTTACCGTATACGATTCCAGGGTGTGCAATCAGCTTGGCTGTTTCCATGATCTGTATAACATTACGACTTTCGACAGACTGTGGCATCGGTACCTCGACTTCAGGCAGACGGTCGAGAAATCAGTGCCTGGATGCCTGAATCTTCGGGACAAGGACCGCTATCTGTGGGGTAAGTCGTTCTTCGAGCAATTGACATCTGACGTCGCGAATGGATTTGCTAGGACAGAGCCGGTTAATTAAAGCTTAGCGATACTTCGATACAGCCAGACTAATAAGGACGGGGGTGACTTGGAGTAGGCAATGCGGCGCTCCTAGGCGGACTGTTTGTTACGCGGCTTGAAGCGGTTGCTTCAGCGCCGCGACGCTGGTGTTGCCGAGAAACTCCAACCCCACAGCAATCCCGGACGCATTCATCCGCAACAGCCATCAGTCAACCTCCGCCAACCCGTAGCTCGTGCTGCGCCCCCCTGCCGGGTTGCGGACGAGGATGCCTCGCTCCACCAGAGACAGTATGTCGCGCAGGGCGGTGTCGTGGGAGCACTTGGCGAGCCTGGCATATTTTGATGTCGTGAGCTTACCCTCGAATCCATCGAGGAGACGATTCAGCACGAGACGCTGGCGCTCGTTGAGCGCGACGCCCGCGAGACGTTCCCAAAAGCGTGCTTTGGCGAGGACGCCGCCCAGCGTGGTTTCCGCCCCGTCGATGGCACGGCCCAGACAGCCGAGAAACCAGTCCATCCAGGGCGTGACGTTCATGCTTCCTTTCTGCGTTCGCTCGAGGATGCTGTAGTAGGCCGCGCGCTCCTGCCGAATCTGCGTCGACATGCTGTAGAAGCGCTGCGGGCTGTTTTCGGAGCGTGCCAGAGCCATATCGGCGATGGCGCGCGCGATGCGACCGTTGCCGTCGTCGAACGGGTGGACGGTCACGAACCAGAGATGGGCCAGTCCCGCCTTCAAGACCGGATCGATTTCACTGCTTGAGTTGAACCAATCGAGAAAGGCTGCCATTTCGCGCTCAAGCCGTGACGCCTTGGGTGCCTGGAAATGAACACGTTCCTTACCGAACGCTCCGGAAATCACCTCCATCGGCCCAGCACTGTCGTCGCGCCAGGACGCGACCCTGATTCTGCTCATGCCGCTGTACCCAGTGGGAAACAGAGCCGCGTGCCAAGAAAAGAGCCTTTCGGCGGTCAATGGTTGGTCATAATGGCGCGTGGCGTCGAGCATCATTTCGACCACGCCCTCGACACGGCGCTCTGCGGGGCTAAGCCCGCCAATATCTATGCCGAGGCGGCGGGCCAGCGAGGAACGGACCTGTTCCGCGTCGAGCTTCTCTCCCTCTATCTCGCTGCTCTTCAGCACGTCGGCGGTCAGGGTTTGAAGCACGGCCTCCTGACGAAGGTTGAAGCCGAGGGCTTCCATTCGTCCGATCAGCCGGCCCTGCCGGTGCCGGACGTCGGCAAGCGGCTGGGCAAGACGCGCACGGTCCCAGTCAAATTGGGGCCAGTCCGGAAGCTCGTGGATGTACATTATACGCACCTCCTGCGTACATTATAGGCCATAATCTACGCAGGAATCAAGTATTCAACGCATCTCGTGCGTGGAATGGAGGCGACAATCACCGCAACCGGCAGAGCATGAGAGAACAATTAGCAGATCAGCGACATGCTCGAAGTCCACAGCAGTGCTCGTAGCCTTGTTTACAGAAGAGGCATCTTCGGCACGTAGGCTCCGAGATGTTGAACTCCCCAGCGGTTATGCATATAATTATTGTGCATAGAGGAGGCAGATTCCATGGGCAGAACAACACTGGAGGTCGATGACGAACTGCTCAAAGCGGCAATGCGTCTAAGTGGCGCTAAGACCAGGACCGAGGCGATTAAGCTCGCTCTACGTGAGTTCGTTCGGCACCGAGAGCGCGAGTTGCTGCGCCGCGACCTTGGCACCTTTGATTTGGATTTGGACGCGGCTGAGCTGCGGCGAATGCGGCGTGCAGGCTAGCTGATGCCATCCCTATTCCTGGTAGATACTTCGGCGTGGATATTCGCCCTGCGTCAGGTTCCGGTTGAAGCTATTCTCCGCCGGATTGACACGCTATTGGAAATGGATGTGGCAGCGACGTGCGGTCTGGTGGAGCTTGAGCTTCTTGGCGGAGCCGCGAGCGAGAAGGAATACAGTCGCTTGCGGTCGCGCCTCACGGGCCTACACCGTCTGCCAATCGAGGAAACGGACTGGGAAGGCGCGGCGCGCCTGGCGTTTTCACTACGGCGCACTGGGGTGACGGTGCCGTTCACCGACGTGCTTCTTTCCGCCCTTGCCCTCCGATACGATGCAGTGCTGCTTCACGCTGACCGAGATTTCGACTTGGTAGCTCAGAAAAGCGCTCTCCGGGTGGAGAGTCTGGCCGACACAATGTCGTCGTTGTAGGCAGCCGTCGAAGTGCCGTTGCGTTGGCCGGCCTAGCGCTCTACGATTGAGCGATATTCCGCAGTTTGGGTTGTCAGTACCGTGCAGGCAAGACGCCGTGCTTCACACTGTGAACGACCTTGTTTTTTCTGCTGCCAGGCTGTATAGTTTCTAGGCATGCAACTTGCAGCCGGCTAGTGGATTGAAATGATCGAAGGCAAGCTGAAAAGACTGGCAGAAGTTTTCGTCGAGCACGGCAAGCGGCTGTATCTCGTCGGCGGCTCGGTGCGGGATCGGCTTCTCGGGCGTGAGCACACGGATGTCGACGGCGCAACGGATGCGCTACCCCAGGAGATCAAGTCCCTGGCGGCAGAGGTCCAGCCGGAAGCCGTCTACACCGTCGGCGAACGGTTTGGGACCATCGGCCTGGTGCTCGACGGGCGCGTGGTGGAGATCACCACATTCCGGTCTGAGCACTACAAGCCATATTCGCGCAAGCCGGAGGTGACGTTCGGCACGTCGCTGCTGGGAGACCTGTCCCGCCGCGACTTCACCATCAACGCCATGGCTCAGGACGCGCTGACGGGTGAGATGGTCGATCCCTGCGGCGGCAGCGAGGATCTCAAGGCCGGCATCATACGGGCGGTCGGACGACCCGAGGAGCGGTTTTCCGAGGACCCGTTGCGGCTTATGCGCGCCGTGCGCTTTGCCGCTCAACTCGGGCTTAGCATCGATGAAGACACCGAACGAGCCATCGCCAGAAACAGCGCCAGGCTGCGCACCGTTAGCCAGGAGCGCATCACCGCGGAGATGAACAGGATACTCCTCTCTCCCAACGCCGGCCAGGGTCTGCGACGTCTAACCGAGCTCGACTTGATGGAGTTCATCGTTCCCGAGTTTCTCGAGCTACGGGGTACGCCCCTGGAGGAACCGCGACACAAGGACGTCTACGAGCACACCCTCGCGGTGGTAGACAAGACGCCGCCCGAGTTGCCCGTCCGCTGGGCCGGGCTGCTCCACGACATCGCCAAGCCCCCTACGAAGGTGATCGAGGACGGGGAAGTTCACTTCTACGGCCATGACATCGTGGGCGCGGATATGGCCAGGCGCATCCTCCATCGCATGCGCCTCGACCGGCAGACTATCGAAACGGTTAGCAAGTTGGTGTACCTGCACCAAAGGGCCAACCTCTACGAGCCGTCCTGGACCGACGGCGCCGTGCGCCGCTTGATGCGCGACGCGGGCGATAATCTCTGGGATCTCCTCGCCCTCTCGCGCGCGGACATCACCAGCCACCGGGTGAGGAAAGTAGAGTACGCTCTAGCCCAACTGGCCGACCTCGAGGAGAGATGTCGACAAATGCTCGAGGAGCAGCAGGCCCGCAAGATCGCCAGCCCGCTGGACGGCAACGAGCTAATGGCCATCTTCCAGCGCCCACCTGGCCCGTGGATCCGCGAGGTCAAGGACTACCTGCTGGAAAAGGTCCTCGACGGAGAGCTGAACCAGGACGACAAGCTTAAAGCCACGCAGATGGCCGACGAGTTCCTGCAGTCAAAGGCCGCGTGAAGTTAGTCCTGCGCGTACTTAATACCCATCTTCTCGAGAAGAGCCGTGTCGACGTATACCGGCGCGCCTGCCCGCAGCGCCAGCGCAACCGCGTCGCTCGGGCGTGCGTCGAGCTCCACCTGCTTGTATTCGTCCAGCGCCAACACGACCCGGGCGTAGAACGTATCGCCTGCAAAATCGGTAACCATCGCCCTCACGACCTTGCCCCCCAGGACGTTGACGGCTGAAGCTAGAAGATCGTGGGCGAGGGGACGGGGCGTGGCAACCCTCTCCAGTTGCGTGGCGATCGCCAGGGCCTCCGTCTGTCCAATCCAAAGCGCCAGGTAGCGGTCCGAGGACTTGTCCTTCAGCATCAGGACATTTCTACCCGTGTCGCGATCCGCTCCGAGGCCGACCACAGACATCTCGCGCAAGCCAGAGATGTCGGCGGCCTTGGGCTCGAGCCCGACCTGTGCTGTATACTGAGTTGGGCTCAGCCGCCAGTAGTTGGTGTACCCCAGCGCAGCCAGCAGAGCTACCACCGCGAGTGTGCCCCACGGATGGATTATGACCTGCCTGATGGACCGTCGCAAACCCCGACGTGGAGACCTCAGTGCCCTCATGTTGCCACGCCTTCCTCCACTTCGTCGACGGTGCAGGCCCCAGCGCCCTCATTATACAGGTTGCGCAACCCGTGTCAACATAAAGTCAAGTAATGTCAGGAACGACTGAAAAGTGAACTCTTAATGCTTGAAAAGTGAACCGTTACTGCTTCAAAAGTGAACTCCACTTTGCGCCGCTGGATCAGCCGTTTGCTGCCATTCCTCGCCTCTTAGGACGATCTTATGTAGTTGCGTGGTCTGGCAAGCCTCCGGGTGAGAAGGTCGCCGTAGCAGTAGGGGGTGTGGAAATGTGGGCAGCTCGGGGCGGAGCGCAGAGTTGTCCACATTTGCCCCCCCTGTAGCCGGTGGAATTACGTCCGGATTGAGAGGCCGATTTTGGCATAATTGTTTTGGGGAGGGCACGGGAACAGCCACAGGCATGCCGTATGCCATCGTGCTTGTAAGGTGCTTACCGTTACGTTTGAGTGTTATGATGAGCGGAACGTGCCTGAATGTTGTGGGGTGGTCTGATGACGTGAGTTGTGAGTCGTTGATTGTCCACCGGAACTCAACAGGCAACGGGTGTTAGCATGAGGGCCACCTCACCAGAAAGGAGAAGGGCCTGGAGTGAACACTGTGCGTGCCAACCAGGAGTTCCGCTGCGACGCGCGAATGACCGTGTTTATTGTCACGCTCCCCCGCTATCAGCTCAGGGGAGGACAGTTTTAATGAATGCACACGATCGACACCGGACACACCCGGAGGTGCCGGCGTCCTGTCCCCTCTCCCTCGCGGCTAGAGGGAGAGGGGACAGGGTGAGGGTCTCCTTCCTCTTCGCCATACTTGTTACTGGCGATGGAAAACGAGGCTGGCCAGCTCCCGTTCCCGCCACAGTGGCGCACCAGCAGGCTATGTCTAGCGCCAATGAGCGTGCGACAACTGTGAGGGTGCGTTATTTGAGCGACCGAACTGGGCTCCCAAAGCCTACCAATAGACAGGCAGAGAGGTTACCCTCACCCTAACCCCTCCCTCTAGCCGCGAGGGAGAGGGGACTCGCTGGTTGCCTGGCATAGGTTTGCTGGTTATTATTAAGACTGTCCTCCCCTGAGCCCGCTATCAGCGTTCCCCGCATGACTCCACCTCGTACACTCGTGAGCTGGTATGGTAAGTTCCTCCGACGAGGAGGGATGTATGACACAGATACACAAGCGGTTCACTGATGATCAGGTGAGGGTATTGCTACAAGGATACCGCCAGGGCAAACTCGAAAGAATCGTGGTCGAAGAGATGTTAGGCATCGGCAAGACAAGATTCTTTGCTCTCCTAAAGGAACACGGCCAGGATCCGGCTCAGTTCTCTCTTGCATACCAGAGAATGAGCCCATCCAGATTGCCGGCTTCGATTGAAGAGCAAATCCGCGATGAATTAGCGATAGAGAAGGGGCTAATCAATGATCCTAGCTTGCCCATCACCAGCTACAACTATTCCGCTGTCAAGGATCGCCTTGGCAAGCGTGAGATTCGGGTATCTCTGTCGACTATCATTGACCGCGCCAAGGGGATGGGCTGCTACCAGCCTCATCCGCGAAAGAAGGCTCATAATCGTGAGGTCATCACCACGGCGATCGGCGCTCTAATCCAGCACGACGCTTCGCACCACCGCTGGTCTCCTTACGCCAGCGACGACTGGGCTTTGATTACTTCCCTGGATGATTTCAGCAGGAAGCTTCTGTATGCTGATTTCGTCGAGGAGGAAACGAGCTGGGCTCACATCAAGGCCGCCGAGACCGTGATCCATAAGTACGGAACGCCCTTACGATACTACGTCGACTCATTGCGGGTGTTCCGCTTCGTACAAAGCCGAGACAGCCTTTGGAGGAAACATACCCTGCAGACTGATCAAGCGGACCCACAATGGAGACAGGTAATGCGTCTGCTCGGAATAGACGTCACGTTCGCGCTTTCGCCCCAAGCGAAGGGGAAGGTCGAAAGGCCCTATCGATGGCTGCAAGATCGAATCGTGCGTACGTGTGCCATTGAGAAGCTAACGACAATCGATGAGGTCCGCCCTGTCCTACGAGATGAGGTGGACCGTTACAACAACCGGCAGGTGCATTCAACCACTGGGCAAATTCCAAGTATCCGCTTCGAGGAGGCGAAGAAACGAGGGGACACCTTATTCAGCCCCTTTGCATTGCCCAAGCCTTACACGTCGACCAAGGATATCTTCTGCATACGGGAGCACCGAACGACAGACGGCTATGGCAAGATATCCTTGTTCAATCACAAGATACCGGTGCCCGGTGTCCCCCTTCGAGAGCAAGTTGAAATTCATATGATCCCTGACCCAGCAAGAGGAACCATGGCAATCAGAATATGGTGGGAGCGCCAAATGAAGCACTCAGCCAACTACCCTTTGAGCGAGTTTCCTCGAGTTCACTTTTGAATCGTTAGCCAGTTCACTTTTCAGTCGTTCCCAACACATAAAGTCAAGTAAATCCCCTCTCCCTTCGCAAAGGGAGAGGGTGAGGGTGTCCGAAGGACTCCGGACTCCTTCGGAGAGGATTCCCCTGGCACTTGCCACAGCCATCGATACGGCGTGTTGACCGAACGGTATTGTTGATGTTAGGATTCCCTCGTGCATGACGACTTCTTCGAGCCCCTGGCCCTGGGCACGTTCGACCGCGGCTCGCTGCGCGTCCAGTGGACTAATGAACAAAGAGATACCACGACGGCGCTAGAGCGCCTGATCGCCCGGGCCTGGCGTATCAAGAGCCGTCAGGTGCGCGCCGAGGGAGGCTCTTTGTTCGCGGGCCCTCTCTGCCGCCTCGTCTCCCACGCCGTCGAGGACGCCATGCTGCATCTCACGCTGGGACCGACCAACTACCGCGACCTCGTCGGCACCAACCTCTGCCATCCGGAGCTATGGCCATCGCTGGGGCCGAGGTTCTTCTCGAACGCGCTGGCCGTACACGCCACCATCGCCACGGTTGACGGCTACCTGCTCGTCTTTCAGCGAAGCCGGCTGGTAGGCGAACATGCCGGACACTACGACGTTTGCGGCGGCCACATCGACCCTGCGCTGGACTTGCGCGAAGGCATACCAGATCCCTTTGCGACGGTCTTGCGGGAGCTGCAGGAAGAGACCGGCATCCCGCCAGGCCGGGTCACGCGCGTGACCTGCCGAGGCCTGGTGAGAAGCCGCGAGACCTATAAACCCGACCTGATCTTCACCCTGGAAACCAGCCTGCCATCACGAGACGTGATCGCTGCCCCGCTCGACGCCGAACACACCCGCCAGATCCTTCTTCCCAACAGACGGGAAGAGATAGCACAGTTCCTCGATGAGCATCAGGACGACCTGGCGCCGGCGGGGAGGGCGTGCCTTGAGCTGCATCAGTAGGAGGAGGCAGGGCGCGAAGTGGTCCTAAACGATATGAGAAAGGGCCGTTGACACTAGAGCACCTCGCAATTAAACTAGCGTCAGCGGGCAGAGCTACGATCAACAAGCAGGCTGCGGGTAGTCAGACATCGCGAACTGGCCTCTGGACCGGCCAAGCAAGTCCTGCGTGAAGGAGGGCTCCATAGCTGATACGCTAACAGCGGCTGCGAACGCAGCCCGCGCTAAAATCGCCAAGCTCGTAGACAAATTCGACGCAGAGCCTAACCTAGCACAGTCTGAAGCCGACGTCCGGGCGGGCTATGTCGACCTTCTCTTTCACGCGCTGGGGTGGAACGTCTACAACGACCCTGGCGGGATAACCAACTACCGGCGGGAGGGTTACGTCCGCGGCGCTGGCTACGTAGACGTGGGGCTTGAGGTTCGAGGGCAGCCCGTGCTCTTTCTAGAAGCAAAGCGTTTCGGGAGGATCCCCACTTCTTCAGAGCGTACAGGCGACCGCACGGTTGAAGAAAAACAGGCTTTTCGCTACGCTCGCGGCAAGAAGATCACCTATGCGATCCTGACCAACTTTGAACGCCTACATATTTTCAACGCCGACCACGAGCGCCTGATCTACGCCTTCGACCACCCACGTGAATATCTCAAGAACTTTGAATCGCTCTGGCGCCTATCCCCAGGGGAGATGGAACGCGGCAGCTTGCCGTGGTGGGAGGGCCAGCTAGAGAAAGGGGACGTAGATCTCCAATTCCTCGCCGCGCTTCGCCGGTGGCGCCTGCAATTGGCCAACAACATCTATGAACACAACGCTGCCAACCCCGGCCTCTTCCAACAGGATGGCAGCTTTGACTTCGATCAACTGATGCAGGCGGTGCAGCGCATCCTGGACCGGCTCATACTCATTCGCTATGGCGATGACAAGGAGGTGCTCCTGGCACACGACCTCCTGGATACGGTGCTGAGCGATTACCGTGGCCGGGGCGCCTACGCACGCCCCGACCACTTGATGCGCGCCTTCTTGGACCTGTCCCAAATGATGGACCAGCACTACAACACGACACTTTTCGCGCCAGGACACGTCTCTGAGAACGTCACCGTTGCCAACGAGACACTCGCTAGCGTGATCGAGGAAATCAACGGCATCTCTTTTCGCAAGTTCAGCTCGGATATTCTGGGGAACACCTATGAGAGCTATCTCGGCACCAAGCTGACGTTGCGTGACGGCCAGATCCAGGACGAAGAGCACCGGGATATCCGCAAAGGTAAGGGCATATACTACACCCCGCGCTGGGTCGTGACGTATATCGTGGACAACACTTTGGGTCGTCGACTTAAGGAACTGAAGGAGGAACACGGCCTCCACGCCATAGAGAAGGTCCGTGGCCTGGCCATTCTAGACCCAGCCTGCGGCTCCGGCTCTTTCCTGATCTACGCTTACCAGGTGCTGGCAGACTTCTATCGACGCCTGAACGAAGACATCGCTCAGCAGCAGGCACGATTGCTAGCGGACGCTGCTCAGTTTCGCCTCTTTGAAACCCTGGATGACATCAAGCACCTGCCGCAGCCCGTCATAGACTATCCCGACGTCATTCTCCAGGAGCATCTCTTTGGCGTGGATCTGGACCCTGAAGCGGCCGAGATTGCCGCCGTCAACTTGACCATGCAGGCTTTCGCCGACTCCCGCCAGAAGAGGCTTCCCCTGATTCTGAACGAGAACATCAAGGTGGGCAACTCGCTCATCTCCGGTGGCGAGGCAGACCTCAAGCCATGCTTCGGCGATGCGTGGCGAGATAAGCGCCCCTTCAACTGGGCTAACGAATTTCCCGAAATAATGGCGCAAGGCGGTTTTGACGTTGTGATAGGTAACCCGCCTTACGTTCGTATTCAGAGCCTACCGGAGGAAGAGCGGGATTACTTCCGCGACCACTTCGAGACTTCCTTCGGTTCTTTCGACCTCTACGTCCTGTTTATCGAACAGGCCGTCGGGCTCCTGAAGGGCGGCGGCCACTTTGGCTTCATTACCTCGGGCAAGTTCCTCAAGTCCACGTACGGCCAGAAGGTCTGCCAGCTAATCTTCGAGCGATGCACGGTGGAAGAGGTCATCGATCTGTCTGCGCTCCAGGTCTTCGGCGGGGCCACCACCTATCCTATCCTGCTCATTTTCGATAAGAAGCACGAAGAGAAAATGTTTCACTATGCCCTCCTGCGCCAAGAGCCGCGGGCAAGAAATGGCGGCCTCGGCGATCCCACAGACCGCCTGGAGCGTCTCGCCTCTCAGGACGTCATTCTCAAAGGCATATGGCCGCCTCCAGGGGAGAGACAGCCGCTCGTCGATAAACTCTTCACTGACAAACTTCCGCTCAAGGAGGTTGCCGAAAGGATATTTCAGGGCCTGGTAACCAGCGCCGATAAAGTCTACACGGTGGACGAAGTCACCCACGAAGCTGCTAGCGTTATCGTCGCGTCTCGTCAAACGGGAAGTCAGCACGAGCTTGAACGGAATCTACTCAAACCCCTGCTGAGCGGTCCGAACATTCAACGCTACTCCTCGTCCCAAACGAATCGCCGTCTCCTCTTCCCATACCGAATCGAAGGCGACCGAGCTTTCTTGATCGAGCCGCAGGAGTTCCAGCATCTCTACCCTAAGACCTGGACGTATCTGTGCGAGAACAGGGCTATTCTGGAGGGCCGGGAAAAAGGCAAGATGCACCACGACCGGTGGTACGCCTATGTGTATCCCAAGAACCTTACCTTGCACGGTCGACGCAAGCTGGCCGTGCCGAGGCTCGTTCAACACCTCTGCGCCTTCTACGACGCCGAAGGCCAGTTCTATCTCGATAACGTTGACGTTGGAGGCCTGCTTTTGAAGGAGCAGGATCATAAGGCATGCTGCTACATTACGGGCCTAATGAACAGTCGCCTTATGGATTACTGCCACAGCCTGGTCAGCGCTCCTTTTCGGGGCGGCTTCCGCTCTGCTAACCGCCAATTCCTGGAACGCCTACCGATCCACACGATCGACTTCACTAAGCGGGAGGAAAGGGAGGCATATGACCGCATTATCGGTCTCGTCGAGCGGATGCTCGATCTGGCCAAGCGCAAGGCCGAATCATCGCTGGCAGCCAGCGAGCTATCGGAGATCGAGCGCCTACTCACCCAGACCGACCGCGAGATCGATGACCTGGTGTATGACCTTTACGGCTTGACGAATGAGGAGCGGCGGCTGGTGGAAGAAGCTCATTGACATCCCCAATTCAAACGCAGTATAGTACCGACAACCCCCAGGCATTCGCTATCAAGGAGGAATATTATGCTCCGCGCCGGCAACGATATCGGCGGCACGTTCACCGATACGGTCTTCCTGGACGAGCAATCCGGTGAGATGCACGTCGGTAAGGTGCTGACTACTCCAGGCGATCCCTCGGTCGGCGCTATCGAGGGTCTGCTGGACTTGCTAGAGCAGCTCGATGCTCAGCCCCAGCAAGTTCGCAACATCGTGCACGGCACCACGTTGGTGGCAAACACGCTCATCGAGAGAAAAGGGGCCAGGACCGCCCTGCTGACTACCAGAGGCTTCCGCGATATCCTGGAGGCCCGCACCGAGAAGCGCTACGAACTGTACGACCTCAATGCTGAGCTGCCTGAGCCCCTCGTTCCCCGCGACCTCCGTATTGAGGTCGCCGAGCGTATGGACGAATCCGGCCAGGTGGTGCTTCCATTGGACGAGGAGTCTGCCGCATTGGCAGTCGAGCAGGTCGAGGCCGAGGCCGTCCAGGCTGTGGCCATCGGCTTCCTGCACTCCTACAAGAACCCGGCTCACGAGAGGGAAATGCGCTCCATCATCCGCCGGCGGCTGCCAGGCATGCACGTCTCTTTGTCCGCCGAGGTCGTTCCCCAGATCCGCGAGTACCAGCGCTTCTCGACCACCGTGGCCAACGCCTACGTCCAACCCCTGATGGACCGGTACCTGTCCGGACTGCACGACAGGCTGCATCAGATGGGTCTGGCAGAGCAACTGTACATCATGCTTTCCAGCGGCGGCATCACCACCAGCGACGTATCGAGGGAGTTCCCGATCCGGGTGGTCGAGTCGGGGCCGGCTGCCGGCGCCATCGCCGGGGCTCTGTACGGGAGCCTCCTGGGGCTGGAGCGAGTCGTGACCTACGACATGGGGGGCACGACCGCCAAGATATGCTTCGTCGAGGCAGGCCACCCTATGACCACGACGGAGTTCGAGGTCGCACGAGTGCAGCGCTTCAAGAAGGGCAGCGGGCTCCCCATCAAGGTGCCGGTGATCGACATGCTCGAGATCGGAGCCGGAGGCGGTAGCATCGCCCGTGTGGACCGCATGGGACTCCTCAAGGTCGTC
>JACQUC010000264.1 GCA_016210495.1 Chloroflexota bacterium | reverse complement strand
TCGTTGATGTTGCACATACTCAGAATCAACCTCCTTCTCCACCAGCTATTTTACCCTTTCTTGAAAACCATTGTGTAGTACCACCGCTCACTGGGCGGTTTGAGGCGAAGCTTCATTAGTAACATGGCCTCGAACTACCGGTTGGCGACAGCCTCCCTCGGCTTGGCACACAGGGTGGATAGAGGTGTGGAAGCCGTAGAGAGGCGCCCGGATTGCGGGCACCTTTTGGCGTTTGATCGAGTGATGTCGGTTTGTCCGGACCAGACAGATCCATCACAGCTTTCTTCGGGGTCGTTTGCTAGCTGGTTAGCTGTCGTAATCCGCTCGGTCTTCGAGTTGACCGACTGCACAAACTGAATATTCCCAGCGATGGATGCTGTGATCTGAGGGAGGGGGGTGTCCTAGGTGACTGGGCATCCTTAGAATTGGTCGCTTTACCCTCGGGGAGCTAGTATTGAAACCGGCCATCATTGACGATGGCCGGTTATTGTTTTGGACCTCGTGTCTGTCTGTGTTGCCGATTGGGAGCGGGACCGGCTTGGCCGAACTCGAGCAAGAGTACGAACGGCTTCGGCGCCGGCCAGGGTATCGTGTGACAATCGCAGTTCGTGACCACCGAAAGGAGAGCGTGATGGCTAGCAAACTGGGTACTGGCGGAGATTCATCCCTCGGCGGTAGACACAAGGGTGACATCGGGGCGATTCTGGCAATCGTGCGGCGTGCAGCTCTTGCGGCGATTGTTGTCTTGTTGCTCTTGTCGGCGGGGCTCTCCTCCACCGTGCCAGTTGCCTACGGGCACGGCACGGTGGACCAATCGTTTTTCACCAACCCGGTCTCGTATGCTCAGATCTGTTCCGGCGTGGGCGGTTGGAATGGCCAAACCTTCACGCCTTCGAGAGACAACATAGTTGGTTTTGACGTCTACTTCCTTACCTTCGGCGGTGCAACCGCTCTTGGAAAGATTTTCAGTATCACCGACTTCCCGAACACTGGTAACGTCCTGGCAACGGCCCCCCCATCCACCGCGCCTAACGGCCTCGTCCATTTCGACCTACCAGCCCCCCTTTCTTTGAACCCGGGCCAGAAGTACGCCATTATGTTGACGGGCGGTGGGAATACTTGCTTTCGGGCTTCTTACCACGACCCTAACTACCGCTACACCGGAGGCGGCGCTGTGAGGTGGTATGGGCCCGAGGATGGCAATGTAGACATATCCTTCCGGACCTATTTCATGGAGGTGGGGGACACGACGCCGCCGGCGATCACGGTTCCTGGCCCGATTACCGCTGAGGCCACAGGCCCTGCCGGTGCCTCTGTGACATTCTCGGTTAGCGCCGTAGATCTCGTCGATGGCAATCGACCGGTAACATGTTCACCAGCCTCGGGCAGCACGTTCCCTCTCGGCACGACCACGGTGAGCTGCTCAGCAAGTGACTTAGCCGGGAACACATCCTCTAGCTCATTCACCGTCACCGTCCAGGACACTGCGCCGCCGGTGATCAGCGGCATACCCGCCAACATAACCGTCGAAGCCACAGGTGCATCCGGCGCCATCGCTAATTGGCCGGCTCCCACGGCCAGCGACGTTGTCGACGGCAATCGTACCGTGACCTGTTCGCCGGCCTCCGGCAGCACCTTCGCGCTCGGCACGACCACTGTCAACTGCTCGGCCAGCGATACTCGGGGCAACACGAGCAGTGCGAGCTTCAGCGTCACCGTGGTGGACACCACGCCGCCAGCGCTGACCCTGCCATCCAACATCACAGCCGAGGCTACAGGTCCCTCTGGCGCCGCCGTCAGCTTCACCGTATCGGCCACCGACCTGGTGGACGGCGTGCGCCCGGTGACCTGCACGCCAGCCTCGGGCTCAAGCTTTGCCATTGGTACGACTACCGTCAACTGCTCCGCCAGCGATACTCGGGGCAACGTGAGCAGTGGTAGCTTCAGCGTGACCGTCGCGGACACCACGGCGCCGAGTCTCGCCGTTGCCAGCGTCACGGCTCCAGCCGATGGCTATTACCCCACTCAGACGTTCAACGCGTTTCCAGCCACTGTGGGATCTCAGCCAGTTACTCTAAACGGAACGGCGACCGACGTTGTGGGCATGGCATCCGTAAAGGTGAACGGGCTTCCGGCAACTTACATGCCCAGCGCGTGGAGCATTGCAAACGTTTCCCTCTTGCCGGGAGCAAATACGCTAAACGTCGCGGCAACCGATCTAGCCGGCAACGTCTCTAGCGCCTCGGTTTCTACCACCTTCAACTCCGACCTGGACGGAGACGGTATCGCGAACAACGTTGACGGAGACTGCCTGGGAGCCCCTGCCTACGCCAACGCCAGCAACAACACTTTCTCGGACAAGCTCCTCGGCGGGATGACCTGCGGAACGATAATCTCGCGCAGCGGCTACGCAGTGGCTATCACCGATGCACCAAATCCCGACGGCGTGCAAGTCGTGGTTAGTGGCAGTGGCACGGGGAAGGTCCGGATCCAGCTCGACTCGAAGGCGTCGGTTGTGAAGCTCGGACGGGGCACCTATATCTTGACCGATCCGGATCAAATCATCACGGTTGAAGTGATCGCGGGTGAACCCGCGGAGGTCGATCTCACACTTAACGGGCAGCCTGTTGTAATTGTGATTGGAGTCGGCGGAAAAGCTACGATCACGGAGATCACGGACTCGAACGGGAATCTGGTCGGTGTACAGGTGACTCCAACCGGGAATGTCACTCTAAACGGGAGGCCTTTGACTACTGGTCAGACTCTCACACTCGGTGGTCTCGTTGCGACGCTCGAGCTGAATGGTAACCGTTTCAATCTCCAGGCTACATTCACTCCCGGTTCCGGAAGCAATGGGCTGAGCCCCGCGTCCGAAGCTCTAGCGCTCAATGTTGGGACATTTGCCGCCACGATACCAGCCGGCTCGTTCAGGGCCGTCGGGAACGGCCACTTCAACTTCCAGGGCACAATCAACGGCGCAAGAGTGGTTGGGCAAATCAAAGCCCTTTCCGGTGGTAGGTACTCAATTCACGTCGAGGCGCAGAGCGCGAATCTGGCCGGGACAGCCAATCCGGTGACGGTAAACGTGATCATCGGCGACGACGGAGGTACGGCAACGGTTTCGGCCAAGCCCAAGTAGCCGCACGACATGCCCGTAGGTCCGGGCCGCAATCGGACTCAAAAAGAGGGGGCTGCGCGCGTGAGCAGCCCCCTCTATTCGCCACCCAGACCTCAGAAACCCATCACCTGCGCGGCCGGGCTGAATAGCCCGCTATTCCTTCCTTTCGCAAGTAGCAAGACCCAGTTGAACCTGCACGGCTCACTCGACCTGCCACACGTCGTCGCGCGAGAGCACGCCGTTGTCTTGACACCGGCACCCACGAGAGTATACTGGTTTAAGTAGATGGGAAGAAAGGGATAGTCAGGATGGCTCAAAGCGACACTAAACCGATGGTCGGAGGCTTGGCCCCACAGTTCTGTCTGCCAGATAAGGAAGGCCGTGAGGTCTGTCTTGAGAGCTTCAAGGGCTGTTGGGTCGTGTTGTACTTCTATTCGAAAGACAATACGAGTGGCTGAACCGTGGAAGCAGTTGATCTCAGCCGGGCGCTGGACGAGCTGGCGAAGCTTAATGCCACTGTCGTCGGAGTCAGTCCGGACTCACAGGCAAGCCACGCGAAGTTCTCGGAAAAGCATTCCCTACAAGTGCTGCTCTTGAGCGACGTCGAGCACAAGGTCCTGGAGCACTACGGCGTCTGGCAGCGTAAGAACCTGTACGGAAGGGAATTCCTGGGCGTTGTCAGAAGCACGTTCCTGATTGACCCGACAGGCAAGATCGCTTACGCCTGGCCCAAAGTGAGCGTTCAAGGGCACGTCGATGAGGTGAAAAGGAAATTGGTGGAATTGCATGGATACTGAGATATGGGACCTTTGGTATCCTAACGCGGCAGCGCAGGGGCTCTCGTTCTGTCGAGGGCGGATGAACAGCTCGGATGCAGTACTCGTGCACGCGGCCCCCGACTCCTTGCGCGTCGAGGTTCGTCGCGACGATGGCCAGCTACTGGCCTTCGGCGACCAGTTGCGGCGGGATGGGCCATACTACCCGATGACGCGGCTGCGCAAGGACGGCTCGCGCATTCGGCGCGAAGACGGCTGGCCCATCCAAGAAGACATCGGCCGACCGGTGCTCCTGCCCGGTGGCGAAATCGGCATCCTCCTCGACTGGTGGAACGCGCCTGACGGCAGCGAGTGGAGATGGCGGGTCGAGTTCTACAATCACACTTGATTGAACCGAATTCTCTTGGTAAGAAGCAAAGCAAGATGACAGTCTTTGGCATCGATTTCACCAGCGCGCCCGGGCCACGCAAGCCCATCACCTGTGCAGAATGCACCCTCTACGGCATCCGCGTCGAGCTGCCCGGTAGCATCGCATCCCAGGCCGAGGCCGACGCCACGGGCGACGTATTGGATGCCCTGCTGTGCGCCATCCAGGCGGCCTGGGCCTTCGCGCACCGAGACCGGAACTATGGCATTCCTCCGGACTGCGACCCAGGGGAGGGGTGCAAGATTTCGATGGATGCCTACCGGGGGATCTACACATTAGGCAACCGATTACCACTACCCACGTGGCGCGATCGTCGCTCTAAGTAGTTGGGGCCTGGTCACAATCGGCTGAGGGGCGTCTGGGGCGTGGGCATCGGGGCGCGGGCGTCTCGCCCGCGAGGAGACGGGCAGGCGAGACGCCTGCGCTCCCGGGCTCCACGGGTCGCTATGCATCCTCGCAGAGCCAAGGGACGCCTGGTGCCACATCGATACCGGAAACGTGATGCCTACTCCCACGTCTTATTCTTGAACCCTAGACTCGTCGCGTTTTCGGAAACGGCTCTCTTAACCTGATCGGACACCCCTTCGGGGAAATCGGCTGTGATTTCCACGCTGACTTTCACCGTGGCTTGGGCGTCGCCGGTAAGGAGGCTGATGACCTCGTCGGCGATTTGCACCAGGCGCATCTTGGCCGTTGCCGCATTCACGTCGGCCGTCCCGATGAACGTGCGCGCCCTTGGTGCCCCACCCCCCTCTGTGGGCGCCGTGCCCGCCGGGGTTTCGTTAACTGTGCCTGGCGGCTCACCTGACCCGTCTGACGTGTAGCCACCCCCGGGAGCAGGAGGCGGAACCTGTGCGGCCTCGTATCGCTGTGCCGCTTCCGGCTCTATCAGCAGCAGCGTGTCGTCGAGCTGGACGTTGGCAACACCCAGCTTGAAGCCGTCGAACCTACCTTCGTGCTGGCCGTAGGCCGTGCCGAAGAAATCGCGGCTGGCCGCGCCCGTGGCGATGGCTCGCTGCAGCACGTCGCGGGTCTTCAGGCGCGGCATGTAGAGATAGCGGAGTGTGTCCTCCCAGAACGCCAGCGCTCCGATGGCCGGCTTATCGGGCTTCCAGTAAAGCTCCTTCAGCTTGCTGCGCAGGTGGATGGGCGACCAGGTGGAGATCACCAGCTCGTTCTCCACACAGACGCGCTCCATCTCGCTGCCGAGCGACGAGCCCCCGGTGTTCAGCGGGAACGCCTCGACCGCCGGCCTGGGGTCGGTCGGCGCATGCTGCATCGGGCACAGGAGCCACCGGTAGCACTCGCGGGCCGCCCGTGGCAGCACCTGCTCAGCGCCATCGAGCTCTTTCTCGGCCTGTCTCTTCTGGAGCTGGTCGATGTTCAGGCGACCCTCTTTGACGTCCTCGACGATGGAATCCCAGGCCAGCGCCACCCGAATGCAGTCCCGCAGGCGCGCCAGCGACCCGTGGTCGGCAGCAAGGAAGACCAGCCGGTTGCCCCGGTAGCGAGGCTTGGCGCCGTTGTTGCGCACGTAATCCAGCACGGCATCGCAGGCCAGGCGGGTCTCTTCGCGAGCGTAGAACTGCTCGGGCGCCAGCAGAACGAGGTGGAGCGCGCTGTCGTCCGGCACGTCCGCGTGAGGCGTAAAGATGTGGACGCCGTCGAAGAACGTCGCCCCAGTAGCCAGCTTCTTCAGCACTCCGGCCAGCTTGCTGCGCACTTCGGTCTTGTCGTCAAAGCGCCTCTTCCTCTCCTCCATCTCGCGGCGCAGGTTGGCGCGGGTGTCGAACCAGAACCGCGTTGTGTCCTGCGCTTTCTCACCGGAGCTGTTGAGGTAGTGCAGTCGGTCGGCAAGGCGGTTTAGTGCATCGGAGTACGTGGAAGAGGGCTGGCCGGGCTGAAGGCAGCCGAGCAGCACGCGGGCTCGGTCGACGCCGCGGATGCCGGGCCTGGTCGCCACCGAAGAGGGCACACTGCCCAGAAAGATCGTGCGCGCCACGCGCCGGGCGGCGTTGACGGCGCCGAAGCGCGGCTCCTTGATTTCCAGCTCGGTCGTCTCCGCCCGGTCGCCATCGATGTCCCCCTCCAACACTGCATCCCAGCCCGCGGGCAAATAGTAGCTCAATTCATTGCGCGAGCTGCCGTCGTAAAGTGGCAGGCTGCCTGGCATGATCATCAGGTCCTTATTGTCATCCTTCCATAGGCGGTAGATCACCTTAGCCATCAGCTTGAGCACGCCGCGCGTGCGCTGGAAGCCATCAATGGTCGACCAGTCTTCGTAAAGCCGGTCGAACACTTCCGGGTGGATCGGGTAGGCCTGCACGAGCCGGTCGAAATACCGCGCCTCCTGCGTTTCGCTGGGCATCTTCGCCCCCTCGTCCACGTAAGCCTCTGCAAAGGCACGACAGACCACCTCGCGCGCTCTCTCGTCGCGCACCGGCTCAAACAGACGGCGCCGCACGATCTCGAAGGCCTCCTCGGTCGCCACGGGCTTCCAGAGCGCCTGAATCCGCGCGAAGTATGTCTCCAAAGACCGGAGCGCGGCCACACCGCGCTGGCTCCCGGCTTCCGCCGCCGATTCGGGCAGCGAAGCCAAGAGAATGGAGTTGGGCACGAGCTTGCACGCCTCGGTGAGGGCCTGTACGAACGATAGATTGCTGTCGAAGCTACCACCGCTCAGGTGCTGACCGTCCGGAAACTGCCGGATGTAGGCCACCAGCTCATCAATTAGCACCACGCACGGGGCATAGGTCTCGAGGAGCGTTTTGAGCACCTCTTTACCGGGCGAGGTACCGGTGGCATCGGCCTCCTTGACGAGCGCAAAAGCCTCTTCTCCACCCAGTTGCCACGCCAGCTCACCCCAGAGCGTACGCACGCCCTTGTCGCCGTTCCTCCACGGCTGACCAGGGGCATGCGCGTTGCCGTCCAGCACGGCGACGCGCGCCCGTGGCACGTCCATCAGCCCGGCCCGGTCGATCAAAGCCGGGATGCCCGCCAGGTCGTCGAGCGCGCACTGCCGTACCGCGAGGTGATAGACCGCCAGCAAGGTATGCGTCTTGCCGCCGCCAAAGGCTGTCTGGAGCTGGACCACCGGCTCGCCACCCCTGCCGTTCAGCCGCTGTGCCACCTGCGTCAGCAGTATGCCCATGCCGTCGGTGATAAACGTGCGGTCAAAGAACGCGACGGCATCCTGGTACTCCCGCGTCGCCCGGCCTGTGCGCACGGCCGTGATGTCCGCGGCAAACTCCGCCTGCTGAAACGTGCCTTCCAGCACGTCGGGGTGAGGAACAGCAACTTCACGCCAGGGCTTGAGAGTCATTGCGAATCCTTTCTAACGCGACCCATTCGAGACACGGCCGCGTTGTGCCGGGAGCGCAGGCGTCCCCGGGAGCGCAGGCGTCTCGCCTGCAAGGGGGCCCCGGGAGCGCAGGCGTCTCGCCTGCAAGGGGGCCGGCAGGCGAGACGCCTGCGCTCCCGGCCCCCCATTTCGAGGCAGCAACATTCCCCTCTCTCAGGTACTCTCTGGGCATTATGCGTTATGACAAGTCACGTCGCGCTCCACGGCACAGTGCCCATTTCGCTAAGTTCTATAACCATAGGATGGGCATCGATGGGTTTCAGCATCTGCTTGAGCTTCTGCTGTACGTCGGCTGGGTCGTAAGCCCGCGGGAACAGTCGACTGTGGGTGCGCGGCTGCTCCAGGTGAAGAACTACCCGGAGCCTTGTCACGCCCAACGCCCGGGCCGCGTAGAGTTGTTCGGCGTGCGTATTATCTACCTTGGCCGCGAAGAGGCCGGCTAGCGTGTCCCTGGCCTTGAGCGCAATCTCCTCCCAGAGCGAAACCTTCACATCCTTGGTGCGGCGAAACTGTCGGTAATCCTTCAGCTCGATCAACCACAGAGTTCGGTCAATCGGGTCGTGAGCAAGGAAATCCACAGCCTTGTTGCCGCAACAACAGTTGGCAAATTGATTCCTGTAGAATGCCCAATCGTCGTACTTTGTGACTTCCCAGTCGTCGGGGAATGTACAAACGAGGCTTCCTTCCCTAAGTGTTGGCATTGCAGCTCCCATCCCCAGCTAAGCCGTTGTAAGCTTGCTCTCCATCTCGAGATAGCGCTCAGACTGCGCGAGCTCCTCGTCCAGCGCGCTGATATTGCCGATATCGTCCATCGTCTTGCCCTGAGTTACCTCGACGCCACCCGCCTTCAAGTGCAATCCAAAGAAACGGTTGTCCAGTCCTTCGAAAAGTGGTCTGCGCTCGTTCTTTTCGATGGACTGCTGTAGGATGTGCAGCTCACGCAACAGGAACAGACTGTGGGTGGCGATGAACACCTGGATGCCGCTCTGGGCGATGTCGACGATGGTGCGAGCGACCAGTCTTACCAGCTTCGGATTCAGATTGGCATCCGGTTCGTCCCAAAAAAGGTATCCTTTGTCGAGGAGCGAGCCACTTGCAATCAGGCGTGCGATCATAGCGAGTTTCCTGAGCCCTTCCGCCACCAGATGCATCTCGAACCGCCCCGTCCTTGTGTATAGGGAGAATCGGCCCGATTCATCCAGTTCCACACTGCCGTCCATCGCCTTCTCCAGAGGCGCTAGAAGCTCCCGGATCTTCTTTTCACGTGGGCCCCTGGCCGTTGGCACCCCGAGCAATATTGCCGTGTCCCTCCACGTCTCTGGAAACGGCAGATGCGTTGTCTCATAGATGGAAACGAAGCCGGGATAGATCGTGAGCAGCTCCCGAGTGGGCAGGTAGACCGGCACCTCTCCAATCCACGCCGAAGGCATCTTGTCGATGGTAACCTCGCTTTTGCTCGCCGTGTTAAACGAAAACGCAAGATCGAACTTCTTGTCATCAAAACTGCATTCGACCTCGCATCGATTGCGGCCGGCTTGGCGTCGGGCAAGCCGACCAATTGTATCGGGTTTGAACACATTGCGCAGCTTATTCGCGATCGCCGTTTGAAGATATGCTTTTGTAGGACTATCGCTACCAGAATCTTTCGCCCCACTGGCGCTTACTGCAAGCACGCAATACGCCGCCTTGAGCGCGTGCGTCTTGCCGAGGCCGTTTTCACCGACCACGACGTTGAGATGCCTGCCAAACTCAAACCTGGCGTCGGGAAAGACAGTGAAGTTTTCCAGGTGCAGCGATTTTAGCATCAATGGTCTCCAGTCTGCTCAAACAAATGCAGTTGCGAGGTTTCGTCAGAGCCCGCGGCCGCCTCGATCCCCGCCCAACTCGTGATCAGCTCGTTGTATCCCCGCGCGTCCTCGGCCCACCCCTGCCGCTCACAGAGCGTATAAAGCCGATACGCGAGCTGGCGGGTCGCTTCTGCCTGGGCTTGCACGCTGGCAAGAAGCCTTCCCGCGCCGGCATCGCCCTCCTGCTTCAACGCGCGTACAAGATGGTGCAGCGTCTCCCAAACCGGGTTTCGCGTGTCCGTCTTCGGGTCCCAGCCAGCGGCGTACTCCGACCACCTCCGCAGGCGCACGACGCCACCGCCCGATTCGACGACCCCCGCGTCCCGCATGCCATCCACGCTGGTGCCCTTCGCGCGCGAGAGGGTGTCGGCATCGCCGTAGCGGCCCCCGCTCCAGCCGTGCTGCTCGAACCAGTGCAGACAGAACTGCGTGTCCGCGTCGAAATCGTCCTCGGCCAGGAACCGATTGATGAGCTGCAGCGCCGTCCGCACGCTCATCGGCGTACCGTCCGCCTCCAGCACAGCCGCGTACTTGGAGAACACCGCCATCCCCGGCCCGATGATCGCCTGCGACAAATCCACCGGCGCCACCGGCGAACGATCATCGCCCGAGCCCCTCGTCATCTCGTCCAGCGCCTCCGGCAGCACGGCATTCAACTCCCGCAAAAACTCCCGGCGAGAAACGGTCGGCGCATCGTCAGGACGCTTGCGGCAGACGAGGACGATGCTGGAGGCGAGGGCGTTAGTGCCGCTCGAAATGGGCCTATTTTCCAGTTCGGTTCTCATCGGCCAAGTTCCCGAAAGCTGCAATCCGGCTCGGTTTAGCGCCTCCAAGAATGTTTCCCACCCGGTTGAAGTGGTCGCTAAATCCGACTCCGTCTCTGACTGCTTGAAAGCATAGTATATCGTGATCGGGGCAGATGGATGCCCCTGGAGCGCTAGACGGTGTAGAGCACGCGTCATGCCATTCAAGAAAAACTCTTCTGCCCTGTCCTTGCTTCCATGTCGGTAGGGATTGGCAATCAACTCCTCGGCCTTGGGGACCGCCATCGTTGCAAAAACGGAAGGCAGGTATGATCGAACCGTTCTCCTCAACCACACATAAAAGAAGTCCGAGAGGTCGGCGTAACCGATGTTGTCGTAATACGGCGGATCTGTCGAAATGAACTTGCCAGAGGAAATCTCCTGAGCCTGCGCATCGGCTTGTACAACTACCCCTGTTCCTTTGTTGGGCACGCGCTCAAGCGCCTTGATCAGGTTTCCAAGGCTTACTCCGTAATCACCAGCAGCCTCTGCGAAAACATTGTTCTCGGCAAAATCCCAAAGCATTGGGATCGCCTGGCGACTAAACAGGTTACGGACCTGCGTTTTGGAGGTTTCCCACCGGCAGAGCGAATTACAGATGTCGGTTAGTCGGCTAAGCGCCATGCCAAGATACACACTCACCGCCTCGGCATACGCCCGCGCCCCCGTGCCGCTGGCGTCGAGAGGGACGTCGTCCCGGGAGCGCGGGCGTCCCGCCCGCTTTTCCTCTCCCCAACACGCGCTCCCCCACCCCCACTCCTCCGGCGCTTTCACCAATCCTACCATCACCGGGTTGCTTTCAATGTACTCAACTGCCTGGTTGAAATGATCCTCGTTCCGAATCGCCCGGTCGAAGTACTCCTCCTGCCAGAATACACCCTCACGCTGCAAAAGGCGATTGGCTTCTTTTGCCGTATAGGATTTCCAGGAGTGGAGGATCGAGGAAAGGCTATTGCCGTGCAGCGGCGTAACAAGCGCGTGCACGTGGTTGGGCATAATCACCCACGCGTGCAGGTGGTAACGCTCGCCGTGGAAGTGCAGCAAGGCGCCTTCTACCGTGTCGGCGATCTCCGGATTCCTGAGCCAGCACGCGCCCCGTCCCTCATCCAGGGCTTGCTCGATGCGCTTACGGCGCTGCAAGTCGCGCTCTTTTTCGGGTACTTGTGCGAGCTCCGTCTCCCAACGCTCCCGTAGGGCAGCCGGTAGGCTGTCGTGCAGACGAAAGACGATGTGCTGGGGGACTTCGCCGGCTTCGTAATGGGGGAGGTAGCCGCGGGAGTGCCAGGTTTCTTGCGGGCGTGTTTTTTGCGGGCGAGACGCCCGCGCTCCCAGGTAGTCCTCCCGGATCTTCTCCCGCGCCTCCGTCACCAGATCGCTGAACGTCGTCAGCGCGACCAACTGGCGGGGGGTGAAGAGATCGCCCCATTCACGGAGGCCGTAAGGCACACAGGTGCCGCCCGTAAGTCGGGCAGGAACTTCGCCGCTCGGTTTCCAGACCGGCTCAGCTTTCCGGGCGATGGCCTCCATGTCGGCCGTCGGTGCCAAATAAATGCGCCCCCTTGAGCCCTCTGCAACTACGGCCATGAGCTTTGCACCCATCCTCCCGGCCTGCCCTTCGGCTTTGATATAGTCACCGCTGATAGGCACATCAGAGATGATACAGCGGAAGTTAGCCCCACGACCCTTCGCTTTCGTGCCATCCTCGGCCTCCGGCGGCGGCGTGCCCATCTTCACGGTGAAATGGTAGCGGTCGCCGTTCACGATTGGCTGCACGTAGGCCTCTTTGCCCGGCTTGCTGGAGAGGATGAACGTGGCGGCTAGCGGCACGTCCACGTGCGAGAACGCCGGGTTGGGACTCTTCACCGTGCGCGCCCACAGCCACGCGATGACCGTAAGCCGGGAGCGCGGGCGTCCCGCCCGCCTATCCTCCTCCGTAGCGTGCCGGTAAGACCCATCGCTCTCCTGCACAACCTCCACCCTGGGGTACAGGTGCCCGATTCGCTTCTGTGCCTCCTCCCGCATCCACGCCCCGTAGTAGCGCACGTCCTCCGCCAGCCCGGTTGCCCCAGGCCACGAGTCACGCGAAGCCGTCAAGTCACGAAGAAAATCCCCTTGCTCTACACCATCCTTGGCGCGTTCGCGTAGGCCCAAACAAACCGGCGTCCTCCCCGCAAACCTCGGCGGAATCTCGATCATCGCCTTGTTGATCAGCACGGCCACGGGATTGAGGTCCGAGGCGTAGGCCTCCAGCCCCAGCCGCTGTGCCTCCAGCGGAATCGACCCGCCGCCGGCAAAGGGGTCGTGCAGCGCGGGCAGCTTCTCCGGGTCGAACAGATCGGCAGCATCCGGGTGGTCTTTGTTCAGCTCGCACACCTCGCGCCACGAGCGGCGAATCTCGGCGCGGGCGCGCTCCAGGACTTCCTCGTTAGTGGTGTTCTCCCACAGCACGAGGTCCTCGATGATCTTGAAGAGACGCTTGCGGCTGGCCGCCCAGGAAGCCTTGAGGTTCCCCGGAGGGACCTGGCCAGGGTTTTCCATCTCCCACTTCCAGGAAGGATCATTCACCAACTGAGAGAAGATGACGGCCCGCGCTGCCGCCAGCGGGCGCCGCGCCCACCAGAGATGCAGCGTGCTGGGATGCCCGTGCCGGATGGACTTCTCCCGCGATGCAGCGGCATTGATGGCGTCGAGCGGCAGTGCCACCTCGATGAGCTTGCGGGGAGACTTGACCGGGTACAGCATCATTCGCCTCAAAATCAAACAAACGCGATGCCAGCTTTCGCTGCTATCTTTGCAGCAAGCTTTTGAAAATCGACGTAAGAGCTTTTGACCGCTTCGATGTGAGCGCCGATTGCGCCGTCAGCAGATTTTAGAAAAAAAATCGGCTTGCGCACCTCCATTGCCATCGACATCAGACTTCGATAATGCTTGAGCAAGGAAAGGCAGTACGGATCATCTCCCACAGCGGGCGCGAACCTAATATCTTCGTCAAGCACAGCTTCTCGATAAACACTCGGAATACGATCCATCCATCTCTTGTATGCCTTAACCGGCCTAGTGCCGAATATTCCATGCTGCATGACAACGTAGCCGATAGGCTGCATACTGCCTCTGGGCATCGGCAGATCACGTGGCGCTTTGGTGAAAAGATCGGACCAAATAGTGCGCCATTCGCGCAATGTTGGCCCCAGGTTCTTGAGGCCTTGCAGAGAGAAGAGGTCCGGCGCGAGCGGCAAGCAAACCTTATCGGAAGATATGAGAGCCGAGCGGTTGATGGCGCCTAGGTTGGGTCCTACGTCAATCAACACGAGTTCTGCGCCCCAGTTCGCGCCGCGCTGGATAAGGCGATGAAACGCCGTCATCGTGCGAAAAGCGGATTCGTCGCGATTGTGGCAACGGGGCCACGCGTCCGATAGCTTGTCTTCAAACCGTGATAGTCCCAGGTCGCCGGGAATGAGGCCGAGATTCTCGGTGATCTTTTCCACGTGGGGTTCAGCGATGTCGCCGGTCCCACGGAGAATCGGGAGGATGGCGCCGAAGACCGTGTCTGCGTGCTCATCATCAGGCCACAAGCTCTCGATGCAATCTTCATCCAAGAACACGGCAGTCAGGTTGGCTTGCGGGTCTAGATCGACGGCCAGCGTCTTTAACCCGCGGTGTGCGAACATCCACGCTAGATGGTACACAAGTGAAGTCTTACCCACTCCGCCCTTGTGGTTAAAGAATGCGATCGTCTTCATACGGTCCTCCGGTACACCTTGACCAACACTGTGTGCTCATCGAATTCGAATTGGGCAGGAGGGCTTCCGTTTTTTGCCAGCAGCGCCTGTGCCCGCTGAACGCCGTAGCCAAACCGATTCACAAAGCCGAGGGATTTCATCGCTTCAGCTATGATGGGATTGCGGTAGCTGTCACGAAAAGGAAAGTTCTCAGGGGTGGCCTCTCCATACAATCCCCCTGGACTCTGAATCTCGACGTGATCACTAAAGACATAAAACCTGATGGGGGTGTTGCTGTCGTAGTTCCGGTGCATGACCGCATTCATCAATAGCTCGCGCAACGCCCACTCAGGATAATCCGGGAGCAACTTTTCTTCAAGCGGGCTGACAGCACGCATCTCCGTTTGTATCAGGCCCTTAACCCGACCCTCCAGTTCGCGCAACACAGAATGGAGGTCACCGGATATTTCCGCTTGGTCTTCAGGCACGTCAGTCAGGTCGGTGCCGGGCAACTTGAGGTATTGGACATAGGCGCCCGGCAGAAAGAAACAGGGGTTTTTCCCGAACAGCAAGATACCCGCGTACGTTGGGCAGGCGCGTTCCGGGTCATAGAGTCTTAAGGATGCCATCTGTTGTTCGACTGGTCGTTCGTTGGTCAAAACGGTTTCCCGATCAACCGCCTCGCGCCGGTAAGCGTCAAATTGCCCGAGCGCCAGGTCATCAATCGTCGCTTCGAGACAGGGGCGTGCGTCAAAGGAGCGTGCCCGGGCGACGCGCCGTTCCGTGAGTACTCGTTCTTCTTGTTCGTTGGCGATTGCCTTGCGGGGTCCCACTCGAATACAAACACGGCCTTTGTATCGTACAGGGGGAAGATCGGATGGATGCACCTCCACAACGGCCACATCCCCGCCACTGAGAGAGAATCTGGCTACATTTATGAGCGGTTGAGGCAGAATATTTCCCTCAGAACGAATTCCTCCGAGGTTGGTCAAGAGATCATCAGATACCACCAGTCCGGAAAGCGTTCCGTTATTCCTAACCCCAATTAGTAGATAGCCTGGACGGCGATGATTAGGAAGGTCGTTGGCAAAAGCGCAGATTGCCTCACCAAATTTGTCCCTATCACTCACGGACTCGGTGCGCTCAACATTATCAGCTTCCAGATTTGATAACAGTTCTCTCAGTTCGTCCTCGGTTAACATCTCGTCTCCGACCCTCGCGTGATTCGCTCGTCATCGATGTTCTCCTCTTTTCAGAAATTCCTGAATGTCAAAGTTGATGGAGGAGACTCCCCAGCCGGGTTCTTGGTCAAATGGATTATGAATATACCACGGGCCATCTGTTTTGTCACCCTCGTCCACGAGCACAATGGCGAGGATGAATTTGTCCGACTGGTTCAACGCGTAGAGCATTTCGTTGCGACTGATCGTGACGGTGCTGGCGCCCTTCACGCGGCCCTTGACCTCGATGTGTCGCGCCTGGAGTTGCCTGCCGTCCAGGGTGGGAGGATAGGATGTGATGTCCCAGCCGCACTTCTGGGCCGAGACGTCCACGACACGGCAGCCGCGGGCTTCCTCGACCCGGCGCACCGCGTCCATCGCCAGGCGCTCGACGCGCGCGCGAGCAACGGCGTCGGCGGCGAAGACGGCGCCATCCGCGGCGGGCGCTTCGCCGCGCAGGCGGCGGAGCAAGCCGGCCGGCACTACCAGCACGCCGCCCAGCGCAACCGGCGTGGCCGAGGTGACGTGGCGCATCGCCATCAACTCCCGCTTGCGGTTTTCAAGACGCCCTTCGAGGTCGGCGACGATGCGGCGGGCGTTTTCGAGGTTGAGGCGGACGTCCCGGCCGGCTTCCTGGTCTTCCCTGAGCCTGAGCCAGCGGTCAGACCAGAAGTCGATCTCCTTGGTGAGCCGCTCGTGAACGGCAGCCAGGGTCTTGTCTACGTGGGCGATGCGACGGGCGGCGACCTCCTGGTAATGTTCCGGCACCAGCGTGGCGGCGGCAAGGGCGAGGGCGCGCTGTTCCTGGTCGACGCTAATCCAAGACGCGCTCAGCACGTCCCTGAGGAGCGCACGGTCGGCGGCGCCTACCGGCTCGAGGTCAAGGTGCGGCGCCCAACCGGCGAACGCGGACGAGCCATCGGGTGCCACTCGCACAAACTGCAGCCGCTTCGAAAGCAACTGACCATCGCCCGATTTGACTTCGTGCGTCAAAAGGAACAGCAGATGCGGCTCCTCGCCATCGTCGGCCGGGTCCAGCAGCACTGTGCCCTGCCGCAGCAGATTGGCGTGCTGCTCCAGCAGCAAATCGCTAATGGCGAGCATGAGCGGGTGGCCAGGATGGAGCATGACGGCGAACGGGACGCCCGGCTTGTCCAGCGGGCGGACGGCTTCCTTGGTGAAACAAACTCGCTCGTAGCGCTTTAGCACGGGGGCAAGATCGCGGCGGTTCCGGCCGGTGATGAGGCGGTCGCGCTCGCGGATGGTGGCCGGGACGTGGGTGATCTCGAAGCGCCCGGCCTCGCGTGGGTACATGGAGCCACCCAGAGCCGCGAAGGCTTTCATGAAGTAGGAGCGGACGAAATACGGCTGGAGGCGGCGGGCCTCGGCCTTGTCCAGCTCTTCCTTCACGGCGAAGAGGCGCTCGGCACTCATCGTTTCCTGCGCCAGGGCGTTGCGGTCGAGAATGGCCTTCAGGTGATCGTGATCCAGTGCGCTCTCGATGCGCTGGCCAAGACGAGCACGGACCTCCGGCTGGTCGCCGTAACGGATGGCCTGGAGGAGCAGCTCTTTGAGGCTCGTATCCTCGAAGACCTCGCCCAGGATGTCGAAGACGCGGCCTTTCAGAGCCTCGCACTCGACTTCGATCTTCTTCAGCAGCCGGTGATAGACCTCGCCCTCGCGGGTTTCCCTGGCGACGAGGTTCCAGAGATGACAGACCTCCTGTTGACCGATGCGGTGGATGCGCCCAAAGCGCTGTTCCAGGCGATTCGGATTCCACGGCAGGTCGTAGTTGACCATCAGATTCGCGTTCTGGAGGTTCACGCCTTCGCCGGCCGCGTCGGTAGCGACCAGGACGCGGACGTCCGGGTCAGAGCGAAACAGCGCTTGCAAGCGGCGGCGCTCGTCGCGGCGGGTGCCGCCGTGGATGCCGACGATGGCCTCGGCGTTCCCCAGCACGCCCGCGATCTTCTGCTGGAGATAGTTTAAAGTGTCGCGGTGCTCGGAAAAGATGATGAGCTTGCGCTGGCGGCCGCCAGCATCGCGCATAGCGGGGTCGTTCTGTAAGATCCGGGAAAGCTCGTCCCACTTGCGGTCCTGCCCAGAGACGACGACGGCTTTCGCCTGGCGTTCGAGTCTCTGGAGAACCACGATTTCCTGCTCCAGCTCGGCGATAGTACGGGCGGCGGTTGCCTGATCGACCAGCGTTTCCTCCAGGCTCTCCCGCTCCTCGGCATTCAGTTCGTCGTCGTCCTCGGGGACATCGGCCAGTGTCTCGGCCAGTATCTGCTGTCCGCGTTGGCCAAGCTTTTCCTCGCGCAGGCGGCCCTCAAGGCGTTCCTTGCGACGCTTGAGCGACTGGAAGATCGCCTCGGGGCTCGATGCCAACCGGCGTTGGAGCGCGGTCAGTGCCCAGCCGACGGAGCCTTTGCGCTTGCCATCCAGGGCATCGGCCTTGCCCATCTCCGTTTGCACGTAATGTGTAACGGATTCGTACAGGGCCGCCTCGATATCGGAGAGCGTGTAGTTCACCGTGTAAGCCTTGCGTTCTGGGAAGAGTGGCGTGCCGTCGAACTTTACCAGCTCCTCTTTCACCATGCGGCGCATCAGGTCGGAGGTATCCACCTTATGAACGCCATCACGGAACTTGCCGTAGAAACGGTCCGAATCTAGCAGCGAAAGGAAAAGCTGGAAGTCTTCCTCCTTGCCGTTGTGCGGCGTTGCCGTCAACAACAGGAGGTGCCGCGTCTGCTGGCCGACTCTCTCGGCCAGGTTGAAGCGCTTCGTACGCTTCAACTCCCTGCCGAAGTAATGGGCGGCGAGCTTATGGGCTTCATCGAACACGACCAGGTCCCATCCCGCGTGGCACAGCTTCTCCTGTGTCTCCTCGTTGCGCGCCATCTGATCCAGTCGGACGATAAGGTGGTCGTTGTCCTCGAAGGGATTGCCGCTGGGCGACGCGGCCTCGAGCTCACTGGAAAAGATGCGGAACTCCAGGCCGAACTTCTCGTACATCTCCTCGCGCCACTGCTCCACGAGGCTGCCGGGTGCGGCTATGAGTACACGGCGGGCATCGGCGCGCATGATCAGCTCGCGGATGTAGAGGCCTGCCATAATGGTCTTGCCCGCCCCGGGGTCGTCGGCGAGGACGAAGCGCAAGGGCTGGCGCGGCAGCATGGATTCGTAAACGGCCGTGATCTGGTGTGGCAGCGGCTCCACGTTCGAGGTGTGCACCGCCATCATGGGGTCAAAAAGGAAGGCGAGGTCGATGCGCTTGGCCTCGACCGCAAGCTGAAAGGCTTCTCCGTCACCGTCGAAGGCCCACGGTCGTTCCTGCGTGGCGATGCCGACATTCGCCTCGTCGGCCCGTCCAAGCAGGCGCTCTTTGAGGGCACCATCGGGCGTCTTGTAGATCACCTGCACAGCACCCTCGGCGATGGACACGACGGCGACAACCGTCACAACCGCCGAAGGTTCGAGGCCGATCAGCGAAATCCCCGGCATCAGGTCTTCAAGGCGCACGCGAGGCTCCTTTCAAACGATTCCAGGACACCGACGCGCAAGTATTTTACACCAAGGCTGCCTACTAAGCAATCACTGGAGCGAGGTTGGGGGTAGAGTTGAACAACCAATCGAGGTATGGTCATAAATCCAACAAGGCGCGCAAGGCGGACCGGGAACGTTGATCCGGGAACGTTGAGCCGGGAGCGCAGGCGTCTCGCCTGCTAGTGGGCCGGCAGGCGAGACGCCAGCGCTCCCAGATTCCTACCAGCCAATCATGACCAAGCCTCAACTAATCGGTACATCAAGTTCTCAGCCGGAAACAGCTTCGCCGAACTCCAACATACGGAGAACTCAATACGGGCCTCTATCACTCTTGCCTTTACGCCTGCCATATGCTATACAACCACTATGAATACCCCATCGCTTCAAACCCTCTCCGAGGCCGTGGCCCGGATGAGCAGCGAGGCCCTGCAGGCCGGGCGCTTAAAGCTCGTTCTCTCCGAACAGGAGTGGGCCAACCTGGTCGTGCGCTGCATGCAACGCAACGATAACCTCGCCTTCGCCAGACAAGTATTCAAGCGCGTTGGCCCGGTCGACGACGTCGCGGAGCTCAACCGTTGGATGGCCCTGGCCACCGCCATCTGGAACGCCACGCCCCAGCCTGATCGGGGTGGCAAAACAGCAAACGAGCTCTTCGCCGAATAACGAAAACACCTGCGCCCGCTGCCCAAACGCCCGTATTCGCCCAAATAGATGGGGCGACGATCTTGACTGGGGGGTGATCGTTCTATGCCAAAAGAAATCATTCCTTCGTCCTACGAATGTGACTGCGGTCACCAATCCCACTTCTTCGAGAACACCGTTCGAGATCTCAAGGCGATGAGCCTCAAGAAGAGGATTCGCCTCGGCGACTCGGCGAGCGAAGAACATATCATCGTGTTCTACAAGGGAGTAATGGTTGACATTATCTGCCCCAAAACGAAAGGCAATGTCTGACGAAGGCGATCGTCTTCCTTTGCGTCCTTTGCGGTTCACTTATCCTCGTGTAGAGTGACTTGCGAACGCCGTGCCAGCGAGCACGTTTGGGACTGCACAATAAGATGCCGGAGGTGAGAACCATGGCCTGGTGGAGATTCGCTCTTTCGCTCGCCGCGCTTGCCCTGGTAGCGGGAGCGTGCCTGACGCCGCCCGCCCGCGCGGACGATCCCGCACCTGTATGGAGCACCCGCGCGCCCTTGCTGGAGCCTAACTCGGAGTTCGCCGTCGCCGAGCTGGACGGGAAGGTCTACATCATCGGGGGTTATCCGGCCACACGCCTAACCGTGACCACCGTCCAGGTGTACGATTCCGCAAAGGACGAGTGGGAGCTCACCACGCCGCTGCCCCAGCCGATAAACCACGGCATGGCGGCAGCCTTCGACGGGAAAGTGTACCACATCGGCGGGCAGACCACTGCGCAGGGAGAGTACCTCGATACGGTGCTCGAGTACGACCCGGCGACCGCCATCTGGACGCCTCGCGCGCCAATGCCTACCGAGCGCAGCGCCGGCGTGGCGGCGGTCATCGACGGCCGCATTTACGTCGCGGGCGGGCGCCCGCCGCGCGGCAACGACTTCGCCGTTTACGACCCGCGCCAGGACACGTGGACCACGCTGCCGGACCTGCCCACGGCCCGCAACCATATCGCCGCCGCGGCCATCGACGGCGTGCTCTACGTTGTAGGGGGACGCTTCGGCGGCGGGTTCCAGAGCGAGATGACCGACGTCCTGGAGGTGTACGACCCGGCGACCGGCGAGTGGACCACCAGGTCACCTATGCCCACGGTGCGGGGTGGCATCAACGGCATCGCCGCTAACGGCTGCTTCTACGTCTGGGGTGGCGAGGGCCAAACCGACACCCATCCCATGGGCGTCTTCGCCGAGGTCGAGGTGTACAACCCTGTGAACGATGCCTGGCAGCGCCTGGACCCCATGCCGGTTCCGGTGCACGGCGTCACCGGCGCAGCGTTCGTCGACGGCTGGGTTCATATCCCAGGCGGGGGCACCGCCGTCGGCGGGAGCAGTGGCTCTACGCTCCACCAGGTGTTCCGCCCCGAGGCGGAGTGTCGCTAGCTCACATCCGCGATGGTGGGCCAGGAGTTCACGGTTACGCTGGCTGGCGTAGAGGCCCACCTGGCCCAACCATCGCGGAGCGGATATCGTTCTGAAACAGGCCGATGCGTCGGCCGCGTGTTAGATAGGCCGCGACGTTCTCTTGGCGTAGTTGGCTGCGCCGATCCAGTCCAGGGCGACGACCGGGTCGTCGCCGACGACCCATGCGTCGTGCCCCGGCTCGAGTGTCACAACATCGCCCGGGCCGACTTCGAACTCGGCGCCATCCACCATCTTGACGTGCATGCGCCCTGATATCATATAGTTGAAGTGAGCGACCTCACACCATTCGGTACCGGCAATCGGCTTGACGTGCTTGGACCACCGCCACCCGGGCTCGAGTGTAAACCGTCCGATCGCCCCCTTGTCTAGGTTTGCCAGTTCCAGTTTTCCCTTTTCGAACTTCCTCACCTCATCGGGTGTTTTGAATGTCTTGTACTCGTATTTTGCCACTATCATGCTTCCTTTCGAGCCAAACCTGACGTCGGCTTCGAAAGCGCCCTCCTGCCAAAAAGGCGAGCTACATAGTATTTTTTGATGCCAGATAAGCACCCTCTGCCCAGACGTCAAATCTAGCATGTTAGCTTTCTAATTTCATTCTACTCCTCAGTCATGGACCCCGCAAGGAAGCCGCTCCTCCGGTGTACCGATCGCCATCTCGGTGAGGCGGCCAAGTATCAGGTGACTTCCAGCTCCTCATTGAGCCCAAGCTCACGTAGGGCCGTCCTGGTTTCTTCTACCTTGGACTGGGTAACGGCGTCCGTTGGTGGTATCTCGAACTCGACCGTCAGCCTCAGCCCCGGAATACCGACGAAGCGTGACAGCACTTTCGTATAGAAGTTCATCCACTTCTGGTGGGGCACGTTACCCTGCCAGCGTAGCCCTGACGCCGCTCTGGGTGGAGGCTTGATTGCTTCTCCACCACGCCCCGTCTTCGGCCGCGCGTCCTCGGACACTACCTGCACGTTCGCTCTCGCACCGATCTCCCCCGATGTGACGGCGATGGTGTAGAAGCCGGGGGTGGAAGCCGCAACGTAGCTCCCGGACTGGTCTACCGTACCGCCACTTGCCGACCACATCGGCGCGTCTATCGGAAAAGGGCGACCGTGCTGGTCGTACGCCGTCACCGAGAACTGCATCTCCTGGCCTGGACGCAGTTGTGCCGAGGAGGGCTTCAGCTCCACTCGCGCCAACCGCGGCGGTTCGACGTGCTTGGCGGCCTCCGCGGCAGTGAGGACAAACATGTCGTTGGAGATTTCGATGTCCGCCTCCGAAAGAGCTGTTCCGAAGTGGAATGGCTCGAGCTTGCCATCGGCGCCCTTGCCCACGTAGGCGAGGATCTTCTGTGACACGCCATCGGCGATGGTCCGGCGAATCGCCATCGGGTCAATGAGGCGAGGCAGCAGCGGCGACGAGAAGAAGGCATCGCGCGCAGCCCTGGTGCTCCACTCAGCTACCGCCGGCCAGTAGCGCACCAGCTTATGCGGCCCCACTGCTTCCGTGATCTCGTCGTCCTGGCGCAGGCGATTGATGATAACCTCGGTCAGCGAGCCCGCCATGCTCGAGTGGACCAGGCCCAGGTCGATCTCCTTCAGGGCGTTGTCTTTGTCGAGCAGTGCGATGTACCTGTACGTGCGCCAGACCGCTTCCCTCAAGTCCCGTGCAGCCTTTTCGCGCCCTGTCTTCAACTGCCGCAACTGCGTATCGTCGAGCCGCTTCAGCGTCTCGTCGTCGCCGGCGATGTCCTCCCAGGCCAGCCCGTTCCGTGCCTCGTTCTGAAGTGCGCTGGTCCCTTCGGGCACGGCGAAGAGGAGCGCGCTCTTGAAGGTGCGGCCGGCCAGCCCGTGCTCGCGAATCAGAGACTCGATCAGCCTGGGCGTTCCCGGCTCCGATAGCGGACGGCCCGGCCCAAGCACGACCAGGGTCAATACGGCAACATCCGCTATCTGGCCACTCTTCTCCGGGAAGTAGACGCGAGCGGGGATCGTGGGCCCGGCTCTGAAAACAGATTGCACTTCTTCCAGCACCCGGTCCTCGATAGACTTCGCTTGCACCGAAGCGCGGCGGTCCGTCAGTAGCTTATTGAGATTGGGCGTAAGGCTATACCTGTACCGGTTCCGCTCCGCCGAGAGGTAGTAGCAGGAGTCTACCAGGGCATCGAGGGCCGTCTCCACATTGGCGATGTCGAGATCGGGCTCGCCCACGGCGAAGCGGATCTCCGGCAACGTCGCTTCTGCCTTCGTCATTCCACCGTTCGATTCGAAGAAGATCGCCGTGGCGATCTTCTGATGCAGCCGAGCCTTCTTCACCGCCTCACTGGCTTCGCGGTCCAGCCGTTGCGCGTTACACTCCTTGGTGCTGGCGATGTCGGTTGTGACCGGTCCTTCCAGGGCATCGCTGCCCAACTGCTCGAACATGGCTGCCCGGAGGTAAGAGTCCTCCAGCGGTGCCGATCCCAGCGTGATCAATGGGCAACGCTCCGCTCCCTTGTAGCCCGACTCGTAGGCACGCGATACCCACAGCGCCAGCAGCCTGAGGACACCCCGCGTGCGCTGGAATCGTGGCAGGCTTTGCCACTTGCGCTCGAACACCGACAGCACCGCCGGATGAAACGGATAGCTGCCGGCGAATCTCTCTCTGATCGTGTCGATGTCGGCATCCCCGAGTATCTCGTGATGCTCCATCGCCCAATCGGCGTACTCGGCGCAGGTGCGCGCGCCCTCCTCGGGCAATCCACCCCACTCGAACAGCCGGCGCCGGATGATCTCAGCCGTTTCGGTCTCCACCGACATTATGACGGCCTTGCCGACACGATCCAGCAGCTTCTTCACGGACTCGTAGTCCCGTTGGTCGTCGGAGTTCATCTCCAGCTCCGATGCTGGAATGGAAACGACCAGCGCCAGATTGTCGCGAGCGCGTGCTTCTTCCGCGAGGTTGTGCAGGAAATTGTAGAGCTGCGCCGACAGCCCCGTCTTGCGATTGCGGCTGATGTAGTTCATCAGCTCGTCCATCAGGACCAGCGTTGGCCCACTGGGCAGGAAGGAACGGATCACATCCCCGGCCGGGGCGATCCCTTGCGCGTCGTGCCTGGCCACCCGCTCGAACCCGTTTTCTCCGCCAAGTTGCCAGCCAATCTCGCCCCAGGGGGTCAGGCGGCGCGGGCTGCCGTCATCGCCACCCCTGCCGGATAGTGAATCGAACTCCGTGCCCACGAAAACGGCGGTCGCTGCCGCAGGGATGCCCGGCACGCCGGCCTGGCTGAGGATTCCCCGCACGCCGCGCCACGAGTCGGCGTTGCGGCCGCCCGCGGCCAGGTGGTACAGCAGCGTGAGGGCGTGGGTCTTGCCACCGCCGAACTGGGTAGCCATGTTGAAGACGGCGGACGTGGCAACCCTCTCGCCGGACAGCCGGCGCACGACCTCGGCGGCCAGATCGCGCAGCGTCCTGGTTATGTAGGTGCGCTCGAAGAATCGCTCCGGAATCTGGTAGTCATCGGGCGCACGCCTTTCGCGCACGTGCTCGAGGTGCACGGCAAACTCCGAGGCATCGAGGGGTTTGCCGGTCCGCAGGTCCTCCCGGGGCTTGACGACGTCGAACCACGGCTTGAGCTTGGTCATCTTACGCCTCCTGCGTCAGAACCCGAGGCTCTTCTTGCGTGCCAGCACCCCATCCACCCAGCGCTTCTCATCACTCCCGGCCGGGTAGAGCGCCGAGAGAGCCTGCGCCAGACGCCAGAAAGATTGTTCCTTGCCGGCGCCATCTTCCACCAAGAAACGCTTCAATGCCTCCGAGCGACCCGCCCCAAACAGTATCATCGCCTGGTGCACGCGGTCCAGCACCGTGGCACCCGCTGGCGGCGCCCCGGTCACACTGTGCGCTGCCGCCTCTTCCGCCTCGACAAGCTCGGCGAACAGGCTCAACTGGAGCGGCTGCTTCTGCTTTCTGGAGACCGGCGTCTGGCCCGCTTCTTTGCCGAAGAGATAGCGGGTGCGCTCGGCCACCGATAGCAGCCGCGCATACCCGCCTTTTACCTCGACCACATATCCCAGCTTTTCCAGGTGCGCCCCCAACCCCTGCCCGATCTTGCGGGCCGCGTCGTATTCCAGCGTATAGCCCCCCGGCGCCGCCTTCTTGCCGCCGCTTTCACTGTCGTCACCAGCCTCTTCATCTGCCGCGTAGCCACTCGTTTCTTTCACTCCAGCGCTGCCGTTGCCCGTTGATATCGTCCACAGCCACATCGCCGTCAGACGGGCATCCTCCTCGAAGCCAGTGGCGTCCGCCTCCCTGAAGATCGTATTTAGCGCTTCCTTTGCGACTGCTGCCCATACGTACTCTAGGTATTCAGCAAGTCTTACTTCAGCGCCTGATGCCTTCTCGACTCGAGAATACTTTGAGTAGATTTCTAAGGCAGGTCCGATACAGGCAAAGATAGCATCCGCTCCGACGACACTCTCTTGAATAAGCATCGGCAACCACTCGTGGATTCGCTTCGGCAACTCCACTAGGACATCGCGCCAATCTCCTACATTCTCTGCGACGGATGAAGGGTCCTCGGTCACTCTTGGCCGACACACAAGATGGATAGATGACGCCAAGGCTGCTGAGTTCATGGCACGAAGCCGACCACCCCGCTCTGTGTCAATAGGCCACGATGCCGTTATAACCCATCCCGAGTCAATTAGTGCTGACAGCAGACTTTCCCAGCCTGCTGTCGTCTTATGAGCAAATATGACCACTCCTATGCCTGATGCGTCGCACAACCGTCGCCCTTCAGAGAGAGCACTCCTCATTCCTGCCTCGTAGAAAGCCGCACCTTTTTCTGGGTACCTTATAGGGTCCCATCCACGCATCTCGCACAATTCTGCGGCCTTAGGAGCGACGCTACTGCCAAATAGATCTGGGAAATCTTGATCGAGTCGTCTCTTCAGCCACAGATAGAAGAAGTCAGAAAGATCCGCGTATGGTACCGCATTGTAGTAAGGAGGGTCGGTGACAAAAGCCTGGGCCGAACTATCCGGTAAAGGATGATTCTGGGCAAGTGCCTGCTCAACCGTGCCACAGTTTAGGCCACATTTGCCCTCGGTCGCAAGGAACTCCGCGATGAACTCAATGGAACGTTCCCAGCTACCACTGATGTCGCCGAACGGCACTCCTTCAGCCCAATCGAAGATCATACCAAGCGCCTGCCGTCCAAACGTATGTCCAATCTTCTCTCCAACATTTATCCAAGCGCACAGTGAGCTTCGGAAGTCCAGGTACTTATCGAGTGCAAGCACGAGTAATACCTTCAGTGCAAGTGCCAGGTCGGCATTGTCCCGCGTCGCCTGTATCTCGCGAACCGCAGCGTCGATCCCCCTACCGATGGCATCGGCAGAGACGAGTTGGCGTGACGAGAAAAGTAGATCCCATCGATCCATCCCATAGATGGGCACGTTGAATACGCCACTCATCAACGGTAACTCAGTTGACGGAAGTATGCTTCCTCTGTCCGCAAACCTTCTCGCCCTTTCTACTGCTTCAACATCCATCAAGGTGGGCAGGCGGTAGTTCTTGCCATCTGCATTCCGATCAACTACTGCTAAGAGACGACTTGCATCAACCCCTCCTCGTAACTGTTTGAGTTGTGCGCGAACCCTCTCCACAGGAGTTGTGTAGCCACATACCGGGCAAGTCACAGCACCTCGACGAACAGTTCCTTGATCCGAGCCCGCAGTTCGTCCAGACGCCAAATCAATGTTCACTCTTTGCTTTTCCGCGTCAGGGTTCAGTGTTAAGACGATTGAATTTGCGCCCCTTCGTGCGAGCAATTGCGAGCGAATCAACGGTACTTCTACACCGCAAGCTGGTCCTTCGCATTGAATGGTTCGCGCCCATAGGTAGGCAACGGGAGTTTCGCCGTCTTGATTCGGTGGATAGAATTCATCCAACTCCCCCTTAATCCTTTCCTTGATCCAGGCCCCCCAATACCGAACGTCGGTAGCGAGCTGCGGACCATATTTCGGGAGGTATTCCAGGGCGATCTTGTTCAGCAATACTGCCACCGGGTTTAGGTCACTCGCGAAGGCATCAGCGCCAACTCTGAGCGCCTCAAGTGGGATTGCGCCGCCCCCTGCGAATGGATCAATCACCAATGGCCTAGTCCCTGGTTCGCCACCCAGCGCCACATTAGCGGCTTCGGTCAAAGCTTGTGCAGTATGTGTGAAAGCTGGCACACAAGATGCCTTCCAATTGGCGAAGTCAGCGATAAAATCAAGTAAGGCATATCGCAAATCCGGCCAGCAAGATGGCTCACCTGACTTAAGACTGGCTGTATTGGTGCGCATCCAACGGGACCATGTCGAGAAGCACAACTCGGCTAGGACAGGATCCGACCGTACCTGCTCAGCAAACTCACACAAGATGCCTGTAGCCGCTTCTCGAAAAGATTGCGGGCAATTCCGATCTACCGGATCAAGCCACAACGCCGCGCAGATCACTGCGCGGCAAGCCGCCAGCGGCCGTCGAGCCCACCAAATGTGCAGAGTTGAGATATGTCCGTGGCGTATTGACTTCTCCCGGCTGGCATGGCTAGAGATGCGCTTGATGGGCAGGTCAACTTCGATCAAACGCCTTGGCCATCGGGCGGGCGTATTTCCCATTATTCACTCCCAGCCTAGACCTTTATGTTACGTATAACAACTACAAGTGTGTCAATTGACAAGCTTCGACATTATGATACTGTTGGCTATTCTTCAGTCTCCATACGATTTGAGTGAGCGGCCTGCAGGCAACATCACGAAGTCATTACTCGCCACGTCAAAGGTGTACGCTTCAGCTTTCCTTCCTCCAAAAGTGCCCAAGGGTCAGGAAATTCACTCACGTCAGGAGTTGAGACCACGCTAGTTACACGGTAAACGTAGTAACTGGATCCATAAACCTTCGCGGCTTCCCATTCGTTCTCTGACATGTCGAAGGAACGGCCCGTGCCTGAAGTTGATTTTACCTCAATGAATTTGGGCTCGCCACTGGCCTCGAAAGACAGAACATCATAGCCAGCGGTTGTGGACTCTTGACTAATCCATTTCACCTTGTCGGCCAGATCTGGCCTGCCAGCACTACGAAGTGCTTCTCGCTCACGATTGAGAACGAATTCCTCGCCGAGCAATCCATTCTCTTCCGCACGTCTCTTGATATGCTCCAACTCCTCAGGCGTCAACTTTGCCTTACTGAGTTGTGACAGCTCTCCCTCCTCGAACGCTTCCACTAACTCTTCTTTTGAACTCTTTCGCTTTGGAGGAGTTGTACCCCACGATAGGATAAGGTCTTCACCACCCGAATCACTCAGCTGCACCACAAAGCCTTGTGATTTCACTGACTTGAGGGCAAATGGCCCCGAAAAGAGGCCGCGCCCAGCATATGCACCATTATGAATCTCTTCTAAGTTGAAGAGGTACTCTGATAGTCGTGCGGGCTTGACAAAAGCATGATGCTCGATACCACTCGCGAAGACATTTGCGGGCCACGGCAGAACCAGTATTTGATTCTCGTTTGACCAAGCGAGCCCCTCGCTATCGAAGAAGCTTGAAGCGTTTCCAGTAGGTCCGCCAAACTCAATCCGTTCGGGATCTACCCCAACGAGAATATCGTGATCGTAATCAACCCCAAGTACCACATCTTCGAAGTCGTGCAACCTCACGAGGCCCTTTTGATAAGTTGTCGTAATCTCAATCCTGCGCTCCTGTGGCCGTCCACGGCTAGATTCTGTGACCTTATATGCAAAGATACAAAGTCTAACTTCCCGATTGCTCGCACGGAAGATGAACCGTTGCCCGTTGCGCACGAGTTGCCCAGAGTCTGGCACCTTCTGAATTTCCCAGCCCGCTGCTAACAGTTTCTCCACGATGAACCGTAGATGACTCCTTGCAGGTACGTAGAGTCCAATAGCATTCCTTGGCACTCCTATTTCGGTGACCTCCTAAAGGGAGTTTAATCTATCGTCCCATACGCACTTCCAAAGACTCGGGCGTGTTCGGTTTGTTCAATGAAGAAGCCCTGACAACCCCTTGGATCTTCTCTTGTCGGCACGAGAGTAGATTCACTAGTAGATCCGATTCAACCAGTCATACTAGAGTTGGCTATTACTTGATCCTTTGCGGCTTCAAAAATTGCGTTCGCATCTAAACGACAATGTTCAATGTTTACCACAGGCTGCCACTCCAACTGAGCAGCGTTGTTGATGGAATGCAGCGAGGGGATTCCGCTGCAGCTCAAAGCGCCCACCAGATGTGCAGCGTCGAGATGTGGCCGTGGCGAATGGACTTCTCCCGGCGGGCGTGCGCCGAGATGCGCTTGATGGGTAGGTCTACTTCGATGAGACGTTTGGGAAAACGATTCAAGCTGCCCCTTCCACGGTCAATCCCGCGGCGCTCCGCTTCATCCGATCCACCTCGGCGACGGCAGATAGCGCAAAGTCCAAAGTAATGTGAGGCTTTAGCTCGATCATTACCTGCGCTCGCCCCTCCACACTGCCGGTGACCTTCTTAACTTCGGCAAGGTAAAGCGCGGTCCCCAGTCGCTCCAATTCGGTGACTCCTTTCTCGCCTAGCTCGCGAGCCACGAATCCCAGTTGCTCGGCGTACTGTTCACTGAAGCGGCCGACAATCTGTTTGAGCAAATCACTGCCCTTGTCGGGGACCAGACTGGGGCCATACGGATACGGCTGTGGCTCCAACTTGAGAAACCCATCCACCCGCATCTCGGTGATCTCGTCGCGCAGATCGAACGAGAAAGGCCCGTGCTTGTACAAGATGAACCTGTATTCAAGTGGCACGCCCAGCATGAACTGCAAGAAGAACACCGCTTTCTGAACGTGCGTTTCCCCACACCAACTGCCTTTGTTTCTAAGGGACTCAATTAAGGACAGTATGACCGCGGCACGTTGCAGTCTATCCATCGCCACATCTCCTATAAATCGATCTTCATCATTGCGTCACGCTTCGTCCTTAACCATTCTTGGGCTCGGTCGAAGCATTCGCGAGACACGAAAACATATTCAACCGCTGCGGGAGGCACTCCCAGAAGCACGCGTGACTCGCGCAACGCGGAGCCCACCGTTTGGTCTCTCATCAGGACGGGGAAGTCCGAGCGGCTATCCTCCTTCGCATACGGGTCGTACCTGATGTGCGCCTCGCCGAACTCGCCACAGGCCGCGTCGAAGACCCTGCGAGCTGCTTCTGGGTTGATGGACTGATCCCTTGAGTTCCGCTCGTACAGCAGCTTGAAGTGCTTGCGCCCCACGATTCTGTCCGCGTGTACATGCCCCGGGTGCGTGGGGTCGCTGGCAGCCCGCGCAAGGGCCGCGGTAACTTCATTATCCGTCATCTTGAGGTGATCGTCAATTTGAACCGAGAATCGCCCTCCGTCCAGCCATTTCCCCAGGAAGTCCTTCAGGTGAATGTCGTAGATCCGGCGTACCGGGTGCAGGTAAAGCTGCTGGAACATAAAGTACCTGGCCATGAGCAGCGATTCGGCTGAGTGCAGGCCACCAATCTCCACTCCGAGAGCCGGCTCTTCCGATCCGTCCTCTCCCTTTGGCAGGATCCTCAGGGTGTCTATTAATCGATAGTGGTCAAACTTGCCGTAGCCCACGCCCGCGTGCAGGGAGTCCCTGAGCAGGTAATCGATCCGGTCCACGCCAAAGACATCTCCTGAAATGATCTCGGCGAGAATGGCCTGCCAGTCGCTGAACTCTGGCGCGGATACGTCGTCAGCATAGTGCTTCGGCCCCACGGCCAGCATAGCCACGTGGTTCGGATTAAGGTTCAGTTCGCCCCACAAAGACGCCATCTCGGGAGACTTTATCAGCTCCACGGTCAGACTCTCATGGCTCCAGCCTGGTGGCAACAGCTCTTGCTCCGCAGCGTGAGAAAAAGGCAGATGACCGAGATCGTGACATAAAGCAGCCATGCGCAGAGCACACTTCCAATATTGATGGCTGCGCTCTCCCCACACAGGAACAACTTTCCTCACCGTATCATGTGAGATGTTTTTGGGGTCTGTCACGATATCGTAGACTCGGCTGGCAAGCTCCATTACCCCCAAGGAATGCTCGAACCGCCGATGTGTCGCCCCCGGATAGACCAGGTAGGTAAGAGCAAGTTGGTGTATATACCTTAGCCTCTGAAATGGGCGAGAGTCTAACACCTTCCGCTCGTCAGAGTCGAGACGAATGAATACGTGAATAGGATCACGTATCTCGTGTACCAGCTTTGGAATCACTCCCACCCTCTTTATTCACTTCTAGCGGCCTGCACTAACTGTTGCGCATCAAGACGATAGTGCTCTATCTTCACCACCGGCTGCCACCCCAGGCGCGCCGGATCGTTGATGGTATGGAGCTCCGGCGAGCCAATACAGTTGAAAACCGCGTAAAGCCAGTAGTCTCGCTTCAAACGCTCAGCCGCCCGGTACTCGTTTTCGCTCAGCGCGACGTCGCCGACCCTAGCACGCCCCTTCACCTCGATGAATCGCACCTCGACGAAGGTCTTGGGGTCCTCGGGGTGTGGACGGCGTGAGATCAGATCGAAGCCGCGATTCTCCGATTCAACACTCTCTGCCTCCCACCCGCGTGCCTTCTCGTGGGCAATTGCGAACTCCACCGCTATTCGCTCCACCTCTGGATCGCTCACCATTGAGGCGATGTGAGGGGCCTGCCGTTCCGGATGCGGGAGCACCCATGCTCGGCCGATGTGAGTGACATCGTCTATCATGCAATGCCGCTCCCGGTCCAACTCGCGCCGGCGATTCTCCAGCCGAATATTGAGATCGTCCAGGTGCGATTCTGCTTGGGAAATCAACCCATCGAGCCCCTGCACCTTGGCGCCCTCAATCTGGCGGTTGAGGTAGTCAGCAAGTTGCCTCTGTTGGCGGTCAATCAGAGCATTAAGCGAGATCTCAACGTGCTTGGTGACCGTCGCAATCTCACGCTCGCGCTCTGTCCCAACCTCCTGAACAAAACCCGTGAGCACGTTTTCCAGGAGGTAACATTCTACGGCATTGCGGTCCGGCAGCGCTCCGCCGATGGGATGTTGCGTGCCTTTTTCTGCCGGCACAATCTCGTGGAAGATAGTCGGCTGGCGGACAGACATCTCGCCTTGCATCCCGGTCTCAATGACAAAGATGCGTGAGTGCAGGGTGCGAGCGCGCCCATCTTTGACCGAAGCGACGAACACGTCCAGCCGCGCCGCCTCGCTTCGTTTAAGGTCGAGGAACACTGCTCCTTTCGCCAGGTCGTCGGCAACGCTGTTGGACAAATCAGTTCGAACCGCCTCGAACAACGGATGACCTGGGGTGACCCATTCGAGCGTGGCATCGGTGGCTAGAATCGCCTTGTCGAAGGCAACCTTCTGGTACTCTCGGCCGAGCCTGCCGAAACGCGATTCCAGCTCATCCCCCAAAGCCACGAGGGTCTTTGGCAACCTGCCGATGCGGTAGACGTGGGCGCCCCTGGCTGTCTCTTTCGGGTACAGCCCCGTGACTGGAGCAGCCTCCTTGAAGAAGTTCTCCACTGCTTCGGGTACCAGTCTCCGCTCTCGGGCCTCCACCGACTTGCCCACTATCGCCGCCAGGTTCAACTCCCGCTTCGCGAGACCCTCGAGGGCTGATTCTGTGATCGCTCGGAATCTTTCGGGGCTGATATCTCTCACTATGCGATCCTCTATGCTAGACATATCGGTCCGCCGTGCATAGAGGTCCCGAAAAAGCCTCTCCAGCGCGTTGGAAGGGAACACCTCACCCACCACATCGAAGACCTGATCCGTGCCAAGCTCCTTGCGAATCTCCTTGAGCCGGTCCAGCAGCTTGTGCAGTACCTGGCCTTCGCGAGTGTTGATGGCGACGAAGTTAAAGATGAGGCAATCGTGCTCCTGAAGATAGCGGTGGATCCGTCCCATCCGCTGCTCCAGCCGCACTGGGTTCCAGGGGATATCGTAGTTGATCATGAACCAGCAAAACTGTAGGTTGATGCCCTCCCCAGCCGCTTCAGTAGCCGCGAGTACCTGTGCGCTCTCACGGAATTCCCGTTCGGCACACAGACGGGTTCCAGGAGCATCCCTATCGCCGATCTTCATCCCGCCGTGGATCTGGGTGACCGAAAGCCCCCACTCGCGCAGCTTGCCAACCGGGCGCCCATTCTGGCCATCGCCGGCCAAATAGTCGAGCGTGTCCTTGTGCTCGGTGAACAGGAGCAACTTCATCGAGGGATCGCCGAAAATGCCCTCCTTGGTAAGCAGCGCCCTCAGCTCCGTTAGCTTCGACTCCACGTCCCGTGCCTCTAATGCCTGGGCCTGCCTGATCAACGCTGACAACCGAGCGATCTCCAGGCGCAAGGTTGCGGGGTCAATCGAAAGGACAGCGGCCTCCGCCCTCTCCAGAATTTCCTGTTGCTCTTCGTCAGTGAGCTCATCGAAGTCATCCGGCATGCGACGCTCGACCTGTTCTCTCCGGTAAGCCTCGGGATCAGCGAGGATCTTTTCACGCCGCTCCTTCATCCTTTCCAGGCTTCTGCGGACGGCATATATGCTGGAGGCCATCCGCCGCTGAAGCATCGCCATCGTGAATCCGACTGCGCGGCTTTGTGGAGACTGGTCGGTAGCGGCTTGAATGGATTGGTCCTCCACATAGTGGGTGAGTTCCTCGTAGAACTCGAACTCTTCACCATCGAGATGGAAGGCTGCCGTGTTCACTTCCCGCTTTGTGAACAGCTTCTTGACCTCTCCTGTATCGGGATGAGGGAACGATACCAGAGCTTCTTTTGTCCGGCGCAGATAGAAAGGCGCACTGTTGCGGCGCATGGCCTCTTCGAGGCTCTTAACATCGCCGTAAACGTCACGATCAAGCAGCGAGAGGAACAAACAGAAGTTCCTGGGGTCGCCCTTGTGGGGAGTTGCGGTCGTGAGTAAGTAGTGGTCGGTCATCTCCGAAAGGTTCTCGCCCAGACGGTAAGCAAGCGTCTTGTGGTCCTCGGAGTAAGCGGCCATCTTATGAGCTTCGTCCACGACAATCAGATCCCACCTTGAGCGCAGCAGTGACTCCTTCGCATCCTCAATCACCGATACCCACGAGATCGAGGTGATAAGTTGGTCTCGCTCTTGCCAGGGGTTCTGGCCATAGTTTGCGCGCAACACGTCGCCGCGAATTATCTCGAAGTTCTCGCGGAACTTGTCTTTGAGCTCGCGCTGCCATTGGAACGTGAGGTTCGCCGGTGTAACGATGAGAGTGCGCTTGACTAGTCCCCGAGCTTTCAGCTCCTTGAGCAGTAAACCCGCCATAATGGTCTTGCCGGCGCCCGGGTCGTCAGCGAGAAGAAAGCGAATGCGCGGGAGCTTCAGGAAATAATCATAGACTGCCTCAAGCTGGTGGGGCAGCGGGTCAACCCTGGCGATGGACAACGAGAAGAAGGGGTCGTACTCGTACGCAAGGCTCAGTCGTATCGCCTCGATGCCCAGGCGAAAACGGGCCGGGTCGCCGTCGAACGGCTGCACAACTGGCGAGATGGTGAGCTGGCCAATCTGAGCATTGTTGAGCACGGGCTCTCGGACTTGTTTGGTCGTCAATCCTTTGCCGATGATCTTTGTGGAACTGCCCAAGGGGATCACAGCGATGATTTCTACAGGTTCCGGTAGGAGCGGGCCAGTAATAATGGCACCGGGACGCAGTAACTCGGCCTTCACGGGCGACTCCCCTCAGCTAGTTGGGCTTAGTTCCCCGCCGGTTGACGGACGCTATTATAACAGGCAGCAAGGCTTAATGGAAGAGCACGCATTTACTCCTTTTGCACAGCCAGCGGCCGCATTGTGAGGCGGCAGCAGCGGCTCCACGATCCACCAGGTGTTCCGCCCGAAAGTAGAATCTGCCTAGCTCACACCGGCCACGAATTTCTGAAAACTCATGGTCCCACCCGTCATAAATGTTGTTTTTTCGCCCCCATAATGAATATATATAGTAGAGGCACTTTTTTGGGCACCGCGAGCGCCCGGCAACTCCAGACAGGAGGAACCCATCAATGCCAACCATTTTTGCCAAACAAACCCAATCGCCTGCCAGCCGGACTGATGTCCTATTCGGACGGACTTCAGCCCCACGACTCCCCGCCCCCACCGGGCCACGCCAGCCAAGAGGCGGCCGAACAATGGCACCGATTTCTGCCGAACGAACCCAATTCGTCCTTATCCCAAGGGCCATAGCCCCGAGAGCCATTTCGGCCAAACGAACCCAAATATCAGCCAACCTGGTTTACACGCGTACTCCGGTGGCGCGGTGGGGACTTGCCGAACGAACCCAAATAATAGCCCAGCGGCCCGATCTCTTGCTGAGAAGTACCTTAGCGCGGCGACTGATAATTTCCGAACGAACCCAAACGCCCGCTCCCCGAGACGAACAATGGGTCTTTGTTGCTGGCACTGACCGTCCTACGGCAGACGGTCACCGGGGCAACCACACAGGGTTGCCCCTACAGCTACGACTCGCAAGCGAGGCACTTCTTGCCAAACAAACCCAATCCTGCGTCTTCATCCTCCAACCCCACGCCCTTTGCGCGCTCTGCGTTTTTTGCGGTTCACCGCACCCCGTTCTCACCAAACGAACCCAAATACCCGCCAACCGCGTTGACACGGCCATTTCAGCCTTGCGACTCCCGGCCCCTAACCGCGATTCCCGGCCCTGCTCTCCGCACCCCTCCGTATCTCCGTGTATTCCGTGGTTGCGTCCCCCTCGCATCTTTCCGTGCCTTCCGTGTATTCCGTGGTTACGTCCCCTTCGCGCCCCTCCGTGTCTCCGTGCCTCCGTGGTTCAATCCGGCCCCCCCATCTTGACTTGCGCCGCCCCATATGGTATCGTGACGCCTACCAGAGCAGTGACCGCCGACTTCAAGGGCGAAGCGGCAACAGTGGGAGCCATCGGTCAGGAGTGTCTCAGCGCGGGCCATACGCCCCGTTAGGCATAACCAATAAAAGGAGGGTTAAGTGAAATCCGTTTTGTTTGGCTTCACCGTTGTCCTGATGGTGGCGGCCCTGTTGGTCGCCGCCTGCGCCCCGGCGCCCACGCCCACGCCGACGCCACCACCACCCAAGCCGACCGCCGCTCCACCGGCTGCACCTAAGCCGGCGGAGACCAAGCCCGCCGCGCCGGCCGCCACGCCAGCACCAAAGCCCGCGGCCCCCACGCCCGCGGCGGCGCCGACTAAGCCGGCGCCCGCGCCCACCAAGCCGGCGGCTGCCGCGCCCGCCAAGACCGTGAAGCTCAGCGTCGGCCTCTTCTCGAAGATGGGCTTCTACCTGCCCATGTGGGTCGCACAGCGCGCTGGAATGTTCAAGAATCAGGGGCTCGAGGTCGAGTACGTCTACACCAACGACGCGGCTAAGGAAATCCAGGCCCTCGTCGGCGGCTCGCTCCAGATCACGTCCGCATCCCCGTTGGACATCGCTCTGGCAGTCAAGCAGGGCGCGAACATCGCCTCGGTGGGCGGCTTCATCACCAAGGTTCCGCTCTATGACCTCGTCGTCGCCAAGGGCATCAACAGCTACGCCGATATCAAAGGCAAATCGGTGGGTGTCTCCGGCATGACCGGCGGCAGCACGAACATCCTGCACAAAATGCTGACATCCAATGGCCTGAAGAAAGGCGATTACGACCTCGTGCTATCGGGCGGCACCGGCGCCCGCATGGCCGCGATCAAGAGCGGCGGGGTCGCCGCCGGCTTGATAGGGCCACCCCAGAACTTCCAGGTGTTAGCGGAGGGGCATAAGAGCCTCGGCCTGTCCACCCAGTATTACCAGGACTTTCAGTACGATACCCACGTCATTCGCAAGGACTGGGCGCAGCAGAACGAGGATATCCTGCTGCGCTACCTCAAGGCGATGGACGCGACGATGGAGTATTACTACAACCCGGCCAACAGAGCGGAGTTGGTCAAGATCCTTATCGCGGAGACAAATACGCCGCAGGAGTTCTCCGAGAAAACCGTCGATCTTACACTTAAGGAGCAGATCTTCGCCCGCAAAGCGCAACTTAATCTCGTTGGCTACAAGCTGGTCCTGGATGAAGAGGTAGAAGCCGGCACCATCACCGCCGCCGAGCGTGACGCGGTCTTCAGCAAGATGTACGACCTCACCTACCTCAAGAAGCTCGGCTTCCAGTAGACTTTGCACAAACGTAGGGGCGGACAGAGCCGTCCGCCCAGGGCGGGGTGGCGGGGCGTCTTGGCAACCAGGCGTGCAATGCCCCGCCAACCGACTGATTGACACGGGCTTGTTGCTGTGCTATGATAGCGCCGCTAGACCAGTGGCGCCTACCTTCACCTTGGTATCGCCCGCACGCCGGCGGTGTCCGCGCTAGCGTACCAACCGCCGACAGGGAGCACTGCACATCGACACCCGATGCTCCGCGGTAATAACCTGCCCACGTCAAAACTACAAGGTAAAAGAGATGGTGCAGCGGGCGCCGTTCCGAAGACAGCGCCAGCAACACGGTTCGCCAAAATATTCAACCGAGGAGGCGATATGCCGGACATAGAACGCGTGCGCATGCGCGAGCGCGAGCCCTCCATCCGGGACTCCTACGAACGCAGCGTCAAATTCCTGATGGAGTTGCGGGATAGGGCCTTCAAGGGCAACATCGTGCTCAAGTACGAGGACCAGCCCTGGGAGCAGTCCCGCCAGGGTCGCCTCAAGTACTTCATCTGCCGCGAGGCGGCTACCAACAGCGCCATAAACGATTGGAACGTCTTTATCCACGACATCCGCACCCACTCCGGCGAGCACCGCCATCAGGGTGGCCTGGTTATCTATGTCCTCGAAGGCGAGGGCTACACCGAGGTAGACGGCGAAAAGTTCGAGTGGGCGGCAGGCGACCTGCTGCTTTTGCCCATCAAAGAGAACGGCGTCATCCACAAGCATTACAACAAGCGCCCTGGCGAAAACTGCCAGTGGATGGCCTTTATCTACCGACCTTACGGCGATGAGATCGGCTTCTTTTTGGAGCAGCGCTCTAACGCCCCAGACTTCAAGTAAATTATTGGAGGTGCCGATACATGGCTGACGAACCTGTTGCGCAACAACCCGAGGAGTTGGCGGAGGGTGCCGGGCAAGGGCCGTCCGCAGAGCGCGTCTACGGACGCACCGAGCGCCTGAAGGAGAAGAACTTCTTTGACGAGCTCTTACGCATCCGCGACGAGCAGCGCAAAAAGAAAGAGCAGGCTATCTGGCTGATCAAGGGCAAGGAGCTGCCCTGGGAGATCAATCACCACGGGAAGATGCAGTGGTACCTCCACCCATCGATCGAGGACGTCTCGCTGCGCACCTTGATGTTCTACAAGCAGGAGATTCCCGCCGGCTCGAAGAGCGGCCGCCAGAAGTGCCAGGGTGGCGTGATCTTCCATATTCTCGAGGGCAAGGGCTTCACCATTCTGGATGGCATCAAGCATCCGTGGAACGCCGGCGACGTGCTCAACCTTCCCCTGCGCGAGGAAGGCTGCGTCTACCAGCATTTCAACACCGACCCCGAGAAGCCGGTCGTCATGGTGGCCTGCGAGCCGAACCTTATCGACGTGCTCGGCGTGGACAAGGGGTCGGGCTTCGAGGAGCTGGAGGACTCTCCGGAATACCGCAAGCTTCAGGAGCAGGAAGGGAATGACTGAGCGGGACACTGGAAATATACTGCGTGTCGCTCGATCGTCCGTCGAGTACGCCAGCAGTTGCAAGTGCCTCTGCTACCTGCACGCCGACGACCTGAGGGCACGCCAGATCGAGGTCGACGACCTCATCTCGATAGAAACCGATGGCGGACGCAGCACGGTGGCCCGTGTGGCGCAGCCACGACCCGAGGACAGGCAGCCCGGCTTGATCCACCTGGACCGCTTCCTGCGCCAGGCCATAAAGGTGCGACTGGGTGAGGAAGTGCGCCTTACGAAGATCCCCGAGAAGCAGGTCAAGAAGATCAATCTTCTGCCCTCTATCGACGTTTTTACCGCGCACCATCTCGACACACACCTCCTGGAAACGCTGGTCGAAAGCCGCACCCCGGTGACGATGGGCTCGGTGCTCTACATCCGGTTCCACGACTCCGTGGCCGGCACCACGTACAAGGTCGTCGACTTAAAAGACGGTCCCGGCGTGATCACGGCGGAGACCGACGTGCATCTCGAGTACAACGAAAACCTGCACACCGACGCCGTCACCGACGTGACCTTCGACGATGTGGGCGGGATGCAGCGCCAGCTCGACGCCGTGCGCGAGCTGCTGCAACTGCCCTTGCAGATGCCCGAGGTCTACCGGCAACTGGGCATCAACTCGCCCCGGGGGGTGATCCTCCACGGCCCGCCGGGTGTGGGCAAGACCCACCTGGCGCGCGCCCTCGCCAACGAGGTGCAGGCCCGCTTCTACTACATCAACGGGCCCGAGGTGGTGGGCACCATGTACGGCGAGACGGAGAGCAACCTCCGCCGCGTCTTCAACGAAGCCACCCATCACGCGCCCTCCGTCATTCTCATCGACGAGCTGGATTCCATCGCGCCGCGACGCGGCGAGAGCGGCGCCCAGTCCGATACCCGTATGGTTACCCAGTTGCTCTCGCTGATGGACGGCCTGAACCGCGTCGACGGCATTATCGTCCTCGGCACGACCAACCGCCTGGAGGCCATCGACGTGGCTGCCCGCCGTCCCGGCCGGTTCGACCGCGAGATCTTCGTCGGTCCACCGGATGCCGACGGGCGCCAGGAGATCCTGGAGATCCACAGCCGCGAGATGCCGCTGGCGGACGAAGCCATCGACTTCATCCCGGAGGTGGCCCGTCTCACGCCCGGCTTCGTCGGCGCGGACCTGATGGAAATCTGCCGCGAGGCCGGCCTGGCCTCGCTCCGCCGCTATTCCGGCGGCAAGTTGGGCCACAAGTGGAAGGGCCTGAGCGTGGCGCCGGAGAACCTCTGGGTCACCAGGACCGACTTCGAGGTGGCGCTGACCAAGATTCAGCCTTCGGCCATCCGCGAGGTACTGGTTACCGTTCCTGACGTAGGCTGGAAAGACATCGGCGGTCTGGAGGAGGTCAAGGCCGAGCTCCAACGCCTGGTCTCCCTGCCGCTGATGCGCCGCCACCAGTTCAAGTCGATGAAAATGTCGCCTTCATCGGGCATACTGATCTACGGCCCCTCCGGCTGCGGCAAGACGCTGTTGGCCAAGGCGGTCGCCCACGAGTGCGGTGTCAACTTTATCGCCGTCGAAGGCCCCGAGATCTTCACCAAGTGGCTGGGTGAGTCGGAGGAGATGATCCGTCGCATCTTCCGCGTGGCCCGGCAGCTTTCGCCCACCATCATCTTCTTCGACCAGTTAGACGCCATCGCCCCCAGGCGCGGCGGCGATCTGGGCACCAAGACCACCGAGCGCGTGGTCAACCAACTGCTCGCCGAGCTGGATGGCATCGAGGCACTGGGCGATGTGGTCGTCATCGCGGCCACCAACCGCGTGGAGCTCGTCGACGAGTCGATGCTGCGCCCCGGACGCTTCGGCACGCACCTGTACGTGCCCATGCCCGACGAGGCGGCCCGCGCGGCGATCGCCCGCATTCAGATGGCCGGCGTGAACCTGGCCAGGCAGGATGAGATCGAGGACATCGTACAAGCCGTCGTGCGCAGTACCGTCGGCTTCTCGGCGGCGAAGGTGAAGGCGCTGTGTGACGAGGCCAAGCTCCGGGCCATCGAGAACTCCGACGCCGACAAGACGCCCGCCCTGACCCTCGCCCAGGTGCAGGTGGTTCTGAACCACTACGACAGCGGCCACCGCACCGCCGACGACGAGGCCGAATACGTAACAGGCGCCAAGCGAAACTAACCGTCGCCACACCCCTCTCCCTCTGGGAGAGGGTTAGGCCGAGGGCCGGCCTCCAGGCAGCTATTATTGCAAACGTGGGGATAAACAATGCCGGTCGACCTGCTGGCGCTCCTGGCACACATCGGCCAGGGCGTCGTACCCGATCACTCTCTTGCCTGATCACGCCGACGCTCTGCCAGCAGCTTTTCCACCAATCGCTCACCCTTGCCGATGCCCTGCAAGGCGGCGATGGGGTCGGATGGAATCCCCAGGCGCTTTGCCAGCGTGCCGTACTCGTAGTGCGCGCCGACGACGTCCCGGTGCTGCTTCGCCCCTGATAGCAGAAACAGGGCGATCTCCACGCAGTGCCGCCCGATAGTCCGCGCCGATTGCACCGCCACTCTGGCCGATTCTTCTCCTTCTTCGAAGTTCTTGCGCAGCGACTCTTTTCCCCTCCCGCCGAAGGCGCAGCCCGCGGCGCCGATGTAGCCGTACTCCTTGTCGCCGGACACAGGAATGCAGCCCATAGTCATGGCGTGGTTGATGAGGTCGGTCATAGCGTGCTCCTGGCCGCAGAAGAACTGGCCACCCTGCGCGATGGCGGCGACGGTCTTGAACTGGAACGGCAGCGCGGTCTTGTGGTGGGCATAGAGGCTGTTGCCCAGCCGGTCGATAAAGCACTTCAACTGGCCGGGCACGGACATATGGTACACGGGGACAGAGTAGATGATGGCATCCGCCGCCAGCCATTTGTCGCGGAGTTCCTGGAAGTCGTCTTTCCAGCGGCATTCCCCGCCCAGCTTCTTGCAAGAGAAGCAGGCGTCACAAGGCACGTACTTCTTGCCGGAGATCCTGTAGAGCTCGACCTCGACCTCGCCAGCGCTCGCTTCTTTGGCACCGGCCAGCGCCTCTTGGAGCAAGAACTCGGAGTTCCCGCGACGGCGCGGGCTCCCACAAATGCCCAGGACCTTAATCAACATAGTGCCTCACGTGCCATTTGGGTGGTGCGAAGCATTTAGCATTCTGACTATAGCAAGCGACGCTGGACAAGTCAATAGTGTAAGGTCACCGAGCGCCGGACGACTCGCCGCTCCGCAAGGCGGCCGGGCGTAACTAATTAGTCCGCATGACGATTGATGGCGCGACCCTTCTGTTCTTTGACGCTTCCTGTCTCATTGCCGCAGCCGGGTCAGCATGTCGACCTCCCATCGATCAGGCAACAATCCTGAAGGCGCGAAATCAAGTCGAGAGGTATCGGGCCCTCGACAGCAATTCGTATGCTGGCCCTGGAGCGACTCGGCAAGTTGTCAGGCAGGATTGCCTGATCAGGCGCTACTTCTCCTCGATCTGACCCCGAATCTCGCCGCCGGGGAAGTCGCCGGGGCCGGTGTTGGGCGGTGCGACGCCGTCATTGGTGTGGACGTTGACGTAGGCGTTACCACTTTCCATCGCGGCGATAACTGCCGCCAGGTTCGCCCAGTTGCAGCCGTTGCCCGCGTCGGGAGCCGTCACGGTCGCCCGAGCGATTCGCCCATCCACTGGACCTCCACCCGGCGCAGCGGGCCCAAAGAGCGTGACTCCAACAGGGCCGTTTACTCCCGCGGGCGCGCAATGAATGTGTGAGGCAACGACGTTCTCGATATCATCAACGATGAGTTTGAACCTCAGCGCCGTACCGTCCTCTCTGAGCTGGAACCTGGCTTTGCCTTCCGCCGGGGTCTCTCGCGCTGGAACCTCCTCGCCGCCCGATAGACGGGCGACAAAGTGGCGACCGTCGTGGGCGGCAACACTGCCTGTGAACACGACCATAGCGGTGAGCAATAGTACGCTTGCGCGTATGAGAAGCTTGATCATCGAATCCTCCTTGAAGGTCCCTGTTTGGCACGCTGTGCAAGGACCCAATTTCATCAAGTGCCAATTTCACGGCAGCCGGTCCCGCGGCGCCCTTCGAGTCCACTTCGCCCGACTCCGCGGTCCCCAAAAGGGCGCGCGACTGCGGACGCAGTGACCGGCACTCAGCATTGGGACTCTTGGGTGCAATAACTGTGCCAGCAGTTTGGCGAAGGGGCAGTGGGCAATTTCGCGATGCGCTTAGACTACCAGACTTACGACTCTGTTGACAGCCAACCCAGCCTGTGATATCGTGGCGCAACACGATTCCACACGAAGGGAGCGATGTCCAGAGGGCGAAGCGGACATCGGGATGCGAGTCAATGAGCCAGGATCTCAGAAGTTTTCTTCGTTATGTCGAGCAGAACGAGCCAGGGGAGATCGTCAGGATTCACAGACAGATAGATCCCAACCTGTTCGAGGCCACGGCCATCTTCAAGAAGCTCAGGGACCTGGGCAAGAGCCCGGCCTTGCTTTTCGAGAATCCCAAGGACCTCCAGGGCCGTAGAAGCGAATACCAGTTGCTTATCGGGCTTTTCGCCAGCCAGAGGCGCGCGGAGATCGCCCTCGGCCTCAAGCCTGGGCCTCGCGCAAACCTGGTCCACGAGTACCTGCGGCGTGAGAAGCGTGCCGTCAAGCCCATCGTCATCGGCAGGGCCGAGGCCCCGGTCAAGGAAGTGGTCAAAACGGGCACCAGCGTGGACCTCAGCGAGATGCCTGTCCCGCGCCAGCACGAGATGGACGGCAACCCCTACTTCGACCTCGCCGTCATCGCCAGAGACGCCGAGTATGGCTACAACGCGTCCTATCACCGCTGCATGTACCTGGACGAAAACCACACTGCCCTGCACATGTCACCACGACACCTCTGGACGTATTTCCAGAAGAGAGAAAGGCAGGGCCAATCTATGCCCGTGGCCATCGTCCTTGGCCACCACCCCACCTTCTACATGGGCTGCCAGACGATGGCGCCCCTCAGCGCCGACGAGTACGAGGTCATCGGCGGGTTGATGGGCGAGCCCGTCAGGCTGGTGCCATCGGAGGCCTACGGGGAAGACCTGCTGGTGCCGGCCGACGCCGAGGTGATCGTGGAAGGCGAGATGCTGCCGAACGTGCGCACTGTGGAAGGGCCTTTTGGAGAGTGGACCGATCACTACGGGCCGCAGCGCCTGCGCTGGGTTATCGAAGTGAAGGCGGTCACTCACAGAAGGAATCCCATCTTTATGTCACATATCAGCGGCGACCAGTACGAAGAGGACCCCTTCGTGGACATCGGACGCGAAGCGGGTGTGCTCACGGCCGTGCGGAACTCCGTGCCGAGCGTGGCAGCCGTGGCCCTCGGGGGCAGAGGGCACGGCTACAACTGCGTCATCTCGCTGAAGAAACGGATGGAGGGAGAGCCAATGCGGGCCGCCGCAGCCGCCATCGGGGCCGCCGACCACGTAAAGCACGTGATCTTGGTGGACGAGGACATCGACCCCTGGAATCTCAACGAGGTAATGTGGGCGGTGGCGATGCGGGTGCAGGCCGAAAAGGATGTGACGATCCTGAGGAATCTCAAGGGCAACGTGCTCGATCCCTCCATCGAGCACGAGATCGCCACCTCGGGCATGATTATCGACGCGACGGTCCCGTTGAACCGGCCCTTCGAGAGGGTGATCAACGTGCCTCAGAAGGTGCTGGAACGCATCAACCTCGAGGAGTATGTCAATCCGGATTACCTGAAATGATCAGTCGCCGCACAATCGGTTGATAAACCCGGTTTCGACGGCGGCGGCATGCCGCCGCCGCACTCCAATCAGTCGCCGTACAGTCTCTTGATAAACCCTCCGTCCTCGAGTTCCTTGACGTAACGCATATCGATGAAGTCCTCTGGCTTCGCGGTTTTGGCGCGGGGATTCTCCTGGGAGATCTCGTCAAGGATCGTCTGAAGCGAAGCCGGTGTCACGTAGGGAGCTTTCGGGAAAACCTTGTTGGCAAAGATGTCGTAGCTGTCTTCGAGGACCTCCGAATCGCTGATCTCGGAGTACTTGCCGATCACCTTCATGGCGAAGTCCTTTTCCTTCTTGATCACGAAGATGCCTTCGACGAAGGCCTTCAGGAAGTCCCGCACGGTGTCCTGATTTTTGGCCAGGTACTCCTTTCTCACTGCCACGGCGGTCTGGGAGTATGGTATGCCCAGCGCAGTGATGTCGACGACCTCGCGCAGCCCGAGCTTTTTGGCCCTCGCAGTCGTGGGCGGCGCGAACAGCCCTGCCTGGGTTGCCCCCGACTGGATAGCGGCCAGAATCTCGGGCGCCCCACCCACCTGGACGAGGGTCACGTCCTTCTCCGGCTGCAAGCCGTACTTCTGAAGCGTGTAGCGGGCGGCGAAGTCGGTGACCGAGCCGAATCGCGTTATGGCTACCGCCTTGCCCTTGAGGTCCTCGACACGCGCGATGTTTGGCTGGCCGTACATGCCGTAGATCAAGACATTGGTGGCTCCCGCGATGGCGACGAGGTCGGCTCCCCCGAGCACGGCGTTGATGACGTTCCCCCCGCCCAGGTGCGCCACGCTGATGTCCCCCGCGACCATCGCCTGCACCACAGTCGTGCCGGTCGCAATATACGCCAGCTCGACGTCCAGGCCATACTTGTCGAACAGACCCTTGTCCTTGGCCACCCACAGCGGCGCCTGCGCCGCCGAGATGGCGCTGTAGGCGACTTTCATCTTGACGGGCGCTCTTGCTTCCTTGGCCGCAGGCTTGGCCTCCTTAATCTCGGGCTTGGCCTCTTTGGCCACGGGTGTCGCCTCCTTCGCCGGCACCGGCTTCGGCGCCTCCGTGGGAGCCGCTTTAGGCGCCTGGGTGGGCGATGGGGAGGGCGGCGCCGCCGGCTGGGCACAGCCGGCCGTTCACCACAAACGTCGCGGCCGCTGGCCGCGATCTCCGTCAACGCTCAGCTATCCGATTGCCCACGCCACGCGCGATCGCGACGAAGGCAGCCATTATGAAGAAGATGACCACCCCCAGCGTAGCTGCCTCGGACATACGCCCCAGGTTCCAGTAGCGCCAGATCTGCGTCGTCAGGACGGCGTTGGCCTCGGACGTCATCAGCGTTATGGCCATAGTAACCTCACGGAACGACAACAAGGCCAGCCAGATCCAGCCGTTGAGGACGGCGTGCCTCACCAGTGGCACGGTGATGTTCCACATAGTGTTTGCCAGCGAGGCACCGGCCATCCGCGCCGCCTCCTCCAGCTCGCGGTGCAATTGGATGAGCGCGCTGTTCATCGTGCGGGTGCCGAAGCTGATGTTGGCCACGACTTGCGCGATCAGGATAATGATCACCGTCCCATAGATGGGAACGTAATCGCGGAAGATCAAGGCCAGGTAGGCCAGAGAGACAGCGAAGAGGATCTGGGGCACCGTATGCGGCAGGAAAGCCACCGTGTCCAGCACCTGTCTCCCCGATACCTGGCTCTTGACGACGAGCCACGAGATGATGGCGCTCAGAGCTATGACAATCGTTGGAGCCACGGTGATGAGGAAAGCCGTGTTCAGGATAGGACGCAGGGCGAGAAAGTCACCGATTTGGAAGTAACGTGCCAGGGAGACAGAGGCAAGAGCCTCCATCGAGGGCACCTGCAGGTACGGGATCAGAGACACCCATACGAGGATCAGGAAGGGCAAAAGGAGCGCAGGGATGAAGTAGAGGGCCATGAAGCCGACGGCCGGCCACTTCCATTTCCCAAGCTCGAGGAGCCGGGGCCGATAGCCCTTGCCGGTTACCACGGCGTACTTATGGGAGGCCCTGATGATACGGAGATAGAAGTAACTGAGAATCAGGCCCAGGATCAGCACAATGGACCCGTAGGCGCCGGCCAGTCCGTAGGCAGGAAGGCCTGTGTCAGGGTTGGTGGCCCGGTAGATAGCGGTGCTGAAGACGTAGATGCGCAGGGGCGCCCCGATGATGCCGGGAATCTCGAAAACGGCAAAGGTCACCATACCCACGTAGATAAACGCGGCGACCGTCGCCGGCAAAGTTGTGGGAAGGGTCACGCGCAGAATGGTCTGCAGTGTGCCTGCACCACTCATGCGCGAGGCCTCTTCCAGGGCAGGGTCCACGGAGCGGAAGGCCGCGGCCACCATGAAATAAGCTATGGGCGTGAAGCCGAGGCCCTGGACAAAGCCCATCATCGCAATGCTATAGATGCTGAAGGGGGCCTTGTCCAACCCCAACAGGCCCATCAGCCACACGTTGATGAGGCCGTTCCTGGGGCTAAGGAGAAGCACCCAGCCGATGGCCACGAGGAAACTCGGGATGAGGATCTTGATGCCAATGAGAACCTCGAACAGCCTCTTGTATGGCAAATCGGTGCGCTCCATGAGCAAGGTCATGGGCAGCGCGAAGAAAACGACCGTGGCCAGGGTCATAAAGGCAAAGGTGAGTGTATCGAGGAGCAGCCTGTAGGTGAAGGGATCGGCAAAGGCTTTCTGGAAGTTCTCCAGGGTCAAGGGGGTGTCTTCACCAGGCAGGCCTGTATGCAGGCTCATCCACAGAATCACGAAGAGAAGCAGGAGGATCAAAGCACACGTGAGGTACGCGGGCCCAAGCAGCACCAGCCTCCCGATGTCGAGATCTATTCTTTGCCTTGGCCACGCGAGAGAGCGTTGCAAAAGGTCCTCTTTGTTTCGAATTATGCTACCTGGGGAACGACCCTCACCCTAACCCTCTCCCTAGAAGGGAGAGGGGACAACGGAGCTCTGCCTGTGCCCCCGTTAATAATGCGGTTACGCCTTAAGTTGATGCGCGCGCGGGCGCAGAAACCGCGCCCCTACGCCTGCTAGCCCTCTCCCTAGAAGGGAGCGCGCGCGAGCGCGGAGAGCACGCCCCTACGCCTGCTAACCCTTTCCCTTTCAGGGAGAGGCGACAGGACGCTCGCCTCATAGGTTCTTTGCTTTATGCGCAAGGGGCACGGCCTCTCCGTGCCCCCAGTATCACGTCTAGAGCCGGGCCTAGATCCTGGATAGCTTCGTCTGAGCGATTACCTCAGGCCGAGGATCTTGAGGTACTTGTCTTCCAGGCGTGGGCCTTCCTTGACCAGGAAATCCACGGAGGTGTACCTGACCTCCTTGCCCTTGAGCCAGTCCGCCAGGGGCCCGGGTACTGTGGGCATCCCTCTCTTGGTTTCCTCCCACCAGATCTGCAGGCCCTCGGGAGTGACGTTGAAGGCGGCGAAGAGCTTGGCGGCGTTGGGGTTCTGCGCTTTCTGCAGGATCACCAGGCCGTATTGCTCAGCGATGATGGGTTTCACCTCCTCGGCGTACCGCAGCGGCGCGCCTTTCGCCTGCTCGACGAAGATGGAGCTCACGAAGGCCGTTGCGGCAAGAGGATACTCGCCGCTGATGAGTCTCTGGGGAACCTGTAGGCCGGAGACGAAGAGGGGCTTCTGCTTGGCGAACCCCTCGACAAAAGCCGTCACCCTCTCTTCGCCCCAGAATTCGGTCAACCGGACCCAGCCGGCGGCCGAGTTGTGGGTCACGATGTTCTCCTTCCATCTGGCATCGAGCAGGTCCTCCCACTTCTTCGGCACATCCGCCGGCTTCACCAGGTTGGGGTTGTAGAGCGGCTGGTAGTACTCGCCGCCGTTGATGACGAACGCCCCGTTGTACAGCATCCCATCCCGCGCGATGTGCGAGAATGTTCCCGGCCAGTCGTAGGTGATCAAGTACCCCGCAGGAACCCAATCGGCGAAGTGGCGCGCGGTGCCGTTCATCACATCCCAGCTCACGCTGGCGCCGGTCTTGATCTCCGTGGTTGCCTTGCCAACCTCGATGGCGAAGCTGGTTGACAATGTAGGCTCCAGCCTGATGTTGAGGTTGTACTTCTTGTTGAAGGCCTCGTTCAGGCGACGTGCCCCTCGCTCCCCGATATCGCCGGGGAAGACCATTCTCACCACCCCCTCCTTGCGGGCGCCCTCGACGAGGGCGTCCAAAGCGCCAGGCTTGGCCGCCGCTGGTGCGGGGGTAGCCGCTGGCGCTTTCGGAGCGGCGGTTGCGGCCGGTGCCACTGGCGCCGCTGGGGCCGCGGTTGGTTTGGCGGGCGGTGGCGATGTCGGCGTAGGCGCCGGAGCCGCCGGCGCGCAAGCGGCGAGAGTCACTAGAGTCAAGATGATCGAAGCTAGAAGCGCCTTGGTTGCCATTTCATTTCCTCCCTACTCTTGCGTGTGAGACCCCTGTCTAACGTGGTTTGACACAGACGCCGTTGGTAAAGACGACCCTTGGCAGAGACGACCCGCCGGGTCGTCTCAACAGAATCCGCCAGCAAGAGGGACGTGCGATATTCTCGACGCTGAGCCACCTCGCTAGTTCAGCCGCAGCGTCTCCCCTATGCCCCGCGCTTTCGCCTTTTCGTAGGCCCGGGCGGCAACCGCCACATCTAGAGGACCCATGCCGAGATGCGTGTAAACTATTCTCTCTTCATCGTTTTGTCGCCCGGGCTTCTGTCCCGTGACTATCTGGCCCATATCGCCGTAGACGTCCGATTTGGATACCGGCATAGACAGCGGACGACCAGGGTGGTCGATGATCCGGTGTTCGTCCGATTCGATGGAGCCTAGAACCCACTTGTCCGCGGTCTTGCTCAACATGGGGTCCAGATCGTTGAACGAGTAGGCGCCGGCCACGAAGCAGCCGGGCTCGATCCAGTCGTGCATTACGATCGGCGTGTTCGAGGTCGTGGTCATGCAGACGATATCTGTGCCTCGCACGGCCTCGCGGGGGCTCGCCGTCTTCACGAACTCGGCATCAACCCTTGGCCGCACGTCCTCGATAAAGCTATCCATCGCCTCGTCGCGAATGTCACATAACTGGACTCTCTTCAAGCTGGGGCGAACGGCCTTCATCGCCTGCAAGTGGGTCCTCCCCTCGGCGCCGCAGCCGAGTATGGCGACGGTCGACGAGTCTGCCTTAGACAGGTACTTGGCGGCGACGGCCGCGTGGCCGGCCGTGCGCATGTTGGTCACCGAGGTGCCGTCCACGAGGGCGACGGGTAGGCCCGTCAAGGGATCGTTGAGGATCACCAGGCCCCACAGGGTGGGAATGCCCGGCTGCTGGTCGAAGTACAGGTTGCACCACTTGCAGCCCGCGATGTTCAGCGGTCTCAGATATGCCGGCATCGCGATGAGGAAATTGAGGTTCTTGGGCGGGTCGACGAACATAGGGAACTTTTGCGGCATAATGCAGGTCTTTTCGCCGACCGACCGGAAGGCCAGCTCGACGGCCTCCACGACCTCTGGAAAAGAGAGCAGCCCTTCGACCTGCGATTTGGTGATGAGGATGACTTCGACGTCAGGCTCACGTGTCGACATGATTGCCACTCCTTACTCTATTTCTAATCTACTTTTCGGTGCGATGGCGATGATGCCCCACCCTGCCCCTGGGCAACCACGTCCTTCCGCAGAAGGACCCCTACGGACTGCAATTCTGCACCACAAACTAATCTCGTTTTCGATGCAAAATGGCTGCGAGGACGCCCCACCCGGCCCAGGGCGAGGAGACCTCGCCCCTACGCTGATCCATTTCGCACCACAAACTAATCCAAGTAGGTCTGCGCCATAGGCGGGCGTGGTTGCCCTTCCCCCTTGGGCATTGCCACACCGTGCCGGGGCAACCACATCCTTCCACAGAAGGACCCCTACCCTATTTTCAGAATCCGCTGGGCATTGCCCCCCAGGATCAGGTTCATCGCCTCGTGCGGGATCTCGGGCAGGTTGTGCTCGCGCGCGTACTTGTTCAGGCCCCTGAGCTTGTGGGTGCCCATGGCGATGAAGTTGTTCTCCGAGCCGTAAAGGATGCGTTCGTAGCCGATGGTGGCACCGCATTTCAGCAGGGTCTGGAGGATAAAATCGTCCGGAAAGCCCCCCCAGTAGGCAATGTCGCACGAGAAGTTCTGGTGTTTCCAGATCAGGCAGATGCACTCATCGACCCAGGGGTAGCCGAGGTGGGCGACGATCACCTTCAATTCCGGATATCTGATGCCCACGTCGTCGAGCAGGTAGGGAAGCTGGTATTTCATCGGCGCGTGGATGGTCGGCGTCCAGCCCATGTGTATGTGCACTGGGATGTCGAGCTCGATAGCCTTCTCGTAGAGCGGGTAGATGCGCTCGTCGTCGGGAGAATAGTAACCGTAGGTGGGCAGCAGTTTGAGGGCTTTGAACCCAAGCTCTTTGACGCAGCGGTCGAGCTCTTTCACGGCCCACCAGGGATCGCGGATGGGATCGAGCCCGCACTCGCCGACGAGGCGGTCCGGGTACTGCGCCACGACCTCGGCCACGTAGTCGTTGGTGGCGTAAGGCCCAGGTCTCTTTTCATTCGAATTCGTGCGCCGCAAATCCGAGGCCTGGATCAAGCCAATGTCCACGCCGGCGGCGTCCAGGTCGGCGATGATCCTTTCCGGCCTCTTCGAGTCCATATCGAAGGGCCGCTTGAAGGGTGTGTAAAGCTCCCGCGCCCAATCCTCGGGCGTCTGGTCCGGAATCAGCCCCGAGTGAATGTGAATGTCGACGATCATCGAGTGCACCCCCGTCAGTTTAGTCTCAGTACGCGGCCTATTCCCTGGGCGCGAGCCTTCTCGTAGGCGCGGGCGGCCACGGCGATGTCCAGAGCGCCCATGCCCAGGTGCGTGTAGACGATGCGCTCCTGCTCGTTCTCTCGCCCCGGCTTGTCGCCCACGACGATCTCGCCCATATCGGCGTACACGTCTTCTTTCGAGAGCTCCATCACCAGCCGTTTCTTTGGATTGGCGAGTATCAGCGTGTAATCGGATTCACGGCATCCCAGCACCCACTTGTCGGCCGTTTTGCTAAGCATGGGGTCCAGATCGTAGAAGGCGTAGGAGCCCGCAACGAAGCATCCGGGCTCGATCCAGTCGTGCATCACGATAGGTTTCTGCGCGCTCGTGGTCATGACGACGATGTCCACGCCTTTCACCGCCTCCTGGGGGCTTCCCGTTTGGACGAACTCGAGGTCGAGCTTCTGGCCCATCTCCTCCGCGTAGCCAGCCATCGCGCCTGCATTTATGTCAAATAGCTGAGCCCGCTTCAGACTGGGGCGCACCGCCTTCATCGCCCGCAGATGTGTCCTGCCCTCGGCGCCACAGCCGATGACCGCGATGCTCGTGGAGTCGGACTTCGAGAGGTACTTGGCGGCCACGGCGGCGTGGCCGCCTGTGCGCATGTTGGTCACCGAGGTGCCGTCCATAATGGCATAGGGAAGGCCGGTCACCGGATCGTTGAGGATCACGACGGCCCACACAGTGGGCAAGCCCGGCTGCTGGTCGAAGTACAGGCTGGCCCACTTGAGGCCGGCCACACCGATAGACTTGACGTAAGTGGGCATAGGGATCAGGAAGTTGTAGTTCTTGGGGGGATCCGTGAACATCTGGAACTTCTGGGGCATAATCACGTTCTTCTCGCCGACGGCCCTGAAGGCCAGCTCGACCGCTTCGACGACCTCCTGGAAGGAGATAAGCTCTTCGATCTGAGACTTGGTGAGGAAAAGAACTTCGACGTCGGGCTCGCGTGTTGCCATAGTATCCCGTCCTTTCGTGCTGGAATAGCTTAGCGAAACTTCGAGCGTCACTGGCTACAAGCGCACTGCCTGATGATGTTCAGGCCGGGCTCACCCTTGCGCCGAAGGACGCTCAGCCAAACCTAGTTTTCGCGATGAACACTCTTCTCCAGGCTTTGACGAGCATATCAATCTCGTGGAGGATGGTCGGCAGTCGAGGACTTGCCGGAATCGTAGCACAAGGAACTATGCAAGTCAATAGCAAAGTTTGGGATTGGGGGTCGGGGGTCGGTGGAGGCGCCGGCTTGCGGCGACGCGGAGAATTGGGTTTGTTTGGCAAAGTGTAGGAATGGGTTTCGGCCTGAAGCGATCGCGCTATCGCTTTTGGCCGGCGTTTGGGTTCGTTTGGCAGAATTGCTTGCGGGGCTGAAGTCCCTGGGAGAAGGACCTCAAGTTGGTTGTCCGAGAATTGGGTTCGTTCGGCAGAAATGAGTGGCGGAAGTCGCGGGGCTGAAGCCACCGCCTCAGGCCGGTTGGCAGGTGATTGGGTTCGTTTGGCAGAGTCGGGTGCGGGGAGTCGCGGGGCTGGAGCCACCGCGTCAGGCCGCGTGGCAGATGATTGGGTTCGTTCGGTAGAAAACAGTGGCATTGTTCAGGTTGCCTCCCAGTTGGTCGTCGGGCGCCCCCGGGCCAAGAGAAGTGTCTCTACTATATACAATTCATTTTGGGGTGGAGAAAAACAACATTTTTGAGCGGGTTGACCACGAGTTTTCGCAAACTGGTGGCTCACGCCAGATAGTAGCCGGTGACACGTGGAATAATGACCCTGACCTGAGCCCGCATGAGGCGGACGAGGGGGTCTCGAGGTTGGTGTGCCGAGGTTCTTCGTCTTTGTAGGAATGAATTCTCTGACATAGTGAACAGCGCTGCCTACGGCAAAGAGCGCACAGCGCTTACGCGTCGAGGGAAGAGACTCGCGGCCGAGGCCCCTATTAGATTACTTTGCTAGGATGGTTAACTTAGGCCGTGCTAATTGGCTGGCGGGTTACTCACTGTTGATGAATTGGAGGTAGTTGTTTCGGTTGACTAATTGGACGGCAGTCTGATATTGGTCTCTGAATGATCTAGCCCCCTTGTTAACTAATCTTGGGATCATGATCCTATTATTAGCGCCATGTTTGGGATTTGTCAAGTACCAACAGACTGCCGACTTCAGATCCAATTTGACTCTAAGGCGAAGAAAACTGGTGAAAGCGCAGCATTTACGTACGCCGAGGTGCTACTTAGTTCTTGGTGCGAAATGGCACCAGAAAACTACTTAGGGCGTGCGATACACTTGAGGCGAAGTAATCGTTGCTCGTTTTCTTTTGCTGTAGTTATCCAGTTGTGAATGATAATATTAAATGTGTCACCTTTTCTTGCTCGATATTTGTCACTCATCGCCCCTTGCCTCCTGGGCCGTTTCAACGACTATCGCCAACGAAGTGGCTGGCCTCTCCGTAGCCCCAGCGGCACATTTGCCTTATAAGAGCAACTGGACAAGGTTACCCGTCCGGCATCCTTTCTTTCATCACGTCCCGTCCTAGGCTAGGGGATGAAGGAAGGGTGGTCCTTGATCGCCTGCAAGCATTGGTCCACCGTGAGGTCGGAGTACAATTCGACCCACTGCCCGGTGTGGCGCATGAATGCGAGATTGAAACGGTTGGCGCCGGTGTACTCCATGCGTGCGAACTTCGCCTCAAATGACGGCGAGAGCGCGGTTGGCCCAGGGCTCCGGTAGGTGGCAAATAAGTAGAAGTAGCTGCGGTACCATTTCGTGCCGATGTCGACGATGTAGTTGAAGCCCTCATCGTCCGGCGGGGGCTTGACGTGGAGCGGCTTCAACACCGACTCGACGAGCTCGCGCGCCCTGGCTTCGACGTCCTTCCGGAGCGCGGCAGGAACAGTCGGCTTGGCCGGTTTGGGCGGAGTATGGACCCAGGGCTTGCGTCTCTTTGCCATCTCCCGGACGAACAATCTTCTAAACAAAGCGGCATAGCAGTTGCTACGGGCTGGTCTGGCAGGGCGGGTTTGAAACCCGCCCCTACATTGACATATATTGCACCGAACTATTTAGTTCTCGGTGCGAAATGGCTGCGACGACGCGCCCCTGCCCCCCAGGGCGAGGAAACCTCGCCCCTACGCTGTTGCATTTCGCACCAAAAACTATTTAGTCGAGAAACCGGGTCAAGGCGATCGTTTCTGGCGTGAACTCGGTCTCGTGAGCCTTGATGTACTCGGTCAGCGAAATGCCCTGCTGGACGGCTTTTCGCTCCGCGTCGTGCAATGTCTCGTAGTCCCGCAGGCAGCAGCCTATCCCCCAGAACATGGCTTCCGCCTGTTCTTTCTTGCACACAAAACATCGCATATGCTCAAGCCCCCTGGATGAGAATCACGTAGTGGTCCACGGTCTTCACAGGACGCACCGCTTCGACCTGCACCCTGTAGGCGGGCGATAGCTCTCTCTCTACCAGCAGCGGCACGTGAGGGTCCAGGGTTAGGACCCTCAGGCTGCCTGTCGTAGCCAGCTTGCTCTTGATGGTTTGCAGAATCTCCCTGGTGTTGGTGGTGTAGACCTTGCGCAAGTCGACGGTTTCCTGTGCCACGATGATACGACCCCCTAATAGCTCTTTAGCAACAGCGGACTGGTATCGAACTTCTGCTTGAGCATGCCGTGCTTGACCATCAGATCGGCCGACTCCTGGATGGCCTTCTGGCTGGGAGCGGTGCTCCAAACGGGTAGTATGACCTTGTCCTTTAGCTCGGGGGGGAGCTTGCTGAACGCGACGTTGAGCTCGCGAGCCTGCTTCTCATCGGAGTTCAGCAATTTCACGGCCTTACCGATGGCCTGCTGGAACTTCCTGACGGTGATGGGATTCTCGTCCGTCCATTTCTTGATGGCCACGAACTGAGAAACGTTGATTCCTTGCTGGGCCTCGATGTAGGGGTACAATAGCACGGAGCCCTTCTTGGCCTCGAGCAGCACGGTGGCAAAAGGCTCGCCCTGCATAATTGCGTCGACCATGTTGTTTATCAGCGCGTCGTTCGATTCGGCGAAACCTATCTCGCGCCACTGTAACTTGTCGGTCGCAGCCCCCTGCTTTTCCAGAGACTCTCTGGCAAAGAGCCAGTTGATACTTTGTAGGTTGTTTACCGCGATCCTCTTGCCTTCGAGGTCCTTGGCGGTCTTGATGGGACCGTTGGCGGCGACCATGAGCCTGGCAAAGTCAGGGCCTTTGGTTCTGGCCTCGACGCCCGGATAGGTTATCACCAGATCTATGCCCTGAGATTTAGCCAGCACAGTCGAGACGATGTTCGAATAAGCCATGTGCAGCTTCCCTGCTTGAAGAACGGGAATGGCCTCGGCGCCACCGCCCACGATTTTCGTTTCGACGGTAAGACCCTCTTCCTTGAAGTAGCCGAGTTTTTCGGCCGCGTACACCGGCACGTTCTCGGCCAGTGGCAGTATCGAGATGATGAGGTTTGGGGTTTCCGGGGCCTGAGACGTGCTTGCTTTCGGCGCCGCCGGAGCTGGTGCGCTAGTACATGCGCTCAAAACGCTAATACCCGCGACGAGGGCTATGGTCGCGACTGAGGCAAATCTGATCCTTAACATTCGCTTCATTTCCTCCTTGCTTTACTTGCTTCCATCTGACCTGGCGCTAGCGTTTGTTGGCTCGGGTTATGGTACCTTCGCCTCTTCGCGGGAGTCCGTCTGCCCCCAACGGCTCGCGCGCGAGTGCCACTGATCGCATGCCCGCAAAGTTATGTCTAGTCGACGAGCACGTCTCGTTCGTAGAGGATGCAAAATGCCCGAGGATTCGCCTGTATCCTAGCATAGGGATTAGAAGCGTGTCAAGCAGTTTGTTCGCATCACGCCGGCAGTTGCACGCAATCCGACGCCTCTTCCTCCACGCCGATCCAGTAGTAGTGGGGGCGGATACGTGGGTTCGGCACGACGGCGATCGAGCGGTGCTTGACCTGATAGCCGGGGTGCACGTGGCACGTGTCCGGGCTCACCCGAAACTTATTTCGATACCGCTCCGCCGCCTCGTCTACCTTGACCTCACCCGGTTTCTTCGTATCTGCGTCGTACCAGAGCAATCCAACCTTCATTGTTCAAATCCTCGCTTGCCAATTGTCATGCGTTAGCCCCACTAGTACGCTCGCAGAGAACGCCGTCGGAAATGACGTCGTTGGCCTGGCAACGACAGGGCAACCACGTCCGCCTTAGGCGGACCCCTACGACACGAAGCGGCAAATGTTGCCCGATCATGCACCAGAGATCCCCAAGCTCCTTGAGCGGTAGAACATATGTTCTATACTCGCCATACTACCATCGGAGGCAGCCCATGTCAATAGCTTTTGACTATTGACATCCAAAACCTGGCGAACTATATTGCAGCAGAGCAGTCGACAAAGAAGGGGGTTCCACATGGCGAAGAACTTGATCAAGGACTTGATCGTCCCGAAGTGTTACGGGCGGGCTTTCGAGGTGATGCGCGGCCAGGTGTTGCGGGTGATAGCGGTCGAGGGGCCACAGGTGGGGGACATGACGATGCTCAACCTGAGGAATTTCAAGGAGACTTTCAGCTCGCACATTACCTGCCAGGGCAACGAGCAGTCGTTCCGCTACGCGAATAGGCTGCTGTCGGGGCCGCCCTTCTACAACACGATGTTTACGATCGTCGACGACAAGACCAGGATTCACTGGGTACACGGCCGGTGCACGCGCCTGACCTACAAGGGCCAGGAGGGTCACCGTAACTGCCAGGATAACATCACCGAGTCGCTGGCTCCGTGGGGTTTGACCGAATACCAAGTCCCTCTCGGCACGTTCAACATCTTTATGGTCGTCGACGTGGATAGGAACTGCCATTACCAGGTCAAAGAGCCCATCGCGGTAAAGGGCGACTACGTCGACTTTCGCGCGGAGATGGACCTACTGGTGTCCATCTCGGCCTGTCCGCAGGAGGACGCCTGCAACGCCTTCGAGCCCAAGCCGCTTCAGGCTCAGATTTTCGCGGGCGAATAGATTTTCTCAGTAACAGGAGTTACACGGTGACGCGCGAGGGGTACGGTTCAACCGCAAACAGTCTGAACCGCAGATTACGCAGATTAGAGGATTTCGCAGATGCTGATTTTCGGTGATGCGGTAATCTGCGTAATCCCAGAATCTGCGTAAATCTGCGGTTCAGACTCCTTTGCGCCGTCTGCGGTTCAAAGGTAACCCGCCGCGTGAGCCCTGTCAGCAAAGGAAGGGGGTAATTCTGTTGGCTTATCTAACAGACCTTAGAGAGCATCTCAAGATGCTTGAAGAGCGAGGCAAGCTGGTGCGCATCAAGAGGCAGATCAACAAGGACACGGAGCTGATGCCCTTTGTGCGCCTTCAGTTCCGTGGGCTGCCTGAAGAGGAGCGCAAGGCCTTTCTATTCGAGAACGTGGTCGACGTGAAGGGACGGAGGTACGATATGCCGGTTGCCGTGTGCATCGTGGCCGGCTCCCGCGAGATCTATTCCATCGGGCTGGGCTGCAAGATCGAGGAGCTCACCGAGAAATGGACGGCGGCGCTGCGCAACCCGTTTCCGACGAAGACCGTGGCGAGCGGTCCATGCCAGGAAGTTGTGATCCAGGGCGACGGGCTGGACCAGGACGGCAACGGCATCGAGAAGATTCCCGTTCCCATTTCTACCCCCGGCTTCGACAACGCCCCCTACACGACGGCCACGCACTGGCACACCCGAGACCTCGATACCGGCATTCGCAACGTGGGCAACTATCGCTCGCAGCTAAAGGGGAAGCGCCGCATCGCCGTTGCCGCCGGCTCCACGCAGCACCTGTACATGCACTGGGACAAAGCCCGCCAGCGGGGAGAACCATTGCAGGCTGCCCTGGTGATGGGCGGTCCACCCAGCATCGCCTACACCGCCTGCGCCAAGCTGCCGTACGGGATGGACGAACTGGCGGTGGCGGGAGCCTTGATGGGCGAGCCGATGGAGGTGGTCAGGTGCAAGACCGTCGACATCGAGGTGCCGGCTCAGGCCGAGATCGTCATCGAGGGCGAGATCGACACCGAGTTCCTGGAGCCCGAGGCACCCTTCGGCGAGTACTGCGGCTACATGGGCGACCGCGTGATGGATCCGTTTATGAACATCACCTGCGTCACACACCGCCGGGATGCCATCTACCACGCCATTATCAGCCAGATGCCGCCCAGCGAGTCCAGCAAGATCCGACAGATCGGCTACGAGTCCGTGATCTACAAGTTCCTGAAGTACGACTGCAACATTCCGTCCGTGCTGGACATAGGGTTCCACGAGTCCAGCGGGAGCTGGCAGTACATGGTCATCCAGATGAAGAAGACGAATCCCGCCCAGCCCTGGCAGGCGCTCAACGCGGCGGTGGCGCTGGACCCGACGATTGGGAAGATCCTGATCGCGGTGGACGAGGACATCGACCCGCGTGATCCCGATTCGGTAAACTGGGCGCTGAGCTTCCGCATGCAGCCTCACCGCGACACACGCATCACTATGGGCAAAGGGTCAATGCTCGATCACTCGTCGGCACCACCTGGCACGCTTTTCCACGACGATCTGATGTTTCCGCCGCCCAACGGCACGTCGGCGATCCTGATCGATGCCACGCGCAAGTGGGCATACCCGCCGGTATCGCTGCCAAAGCAGGAGTATATGGAGCGAGCCCTGGAGCTGTGGGAGGCCGAGGGGCTGCCCAAGCTCAATCTCAAGAAGCCCTGGTACGGGTACGAACTGGGCTACTGGCAGCCGGAGTTTGCCGAGGAGGCGGAGCTGGCACTAAGGGGCGAGTACTATAAGACGGGCGAAAAGCACATCGGTATGCGGCGGCGGGTACGCTAGAGGGCGCCCCCTCGCGGGCGAGACGCCCACGCCCCAGATGAGCACATCGGTATGCGGCGGCGGGTACGCTAGAGGGCGCCCCCTCGCGGGCGAGACGCCCACGCCCCAGATGAGCACATCGGTAT
>JACQUC010000259.1 GCA_016210495.1 Chloroflexota bacterium | reverse complement strand
GGCATCATCGCCGCGGCGTGCCTGCCACTGGCCGTGGGCGACGAAGTTGTGGGCGCCCTGGACATAACGTTCAAGGAGTCTCACGTCTTCCCGGACAACGAGCTAGCGGTGCTGGAAACCTTTGCCGAGCAGGCTGCCGCCGCGATCCACAGCGCCCAACTGTACCAGCAGGTACACAGCAGCTACCTCAGCACCATCGCCGCGCTGGTGGCGACGGTGGAAGCCAAGGACCCGTACACCAGGGGCCATTCGGAACGTGTTAGAGACCTGGCGGTGGCCACCGGGCTGCAAATGGATCTGCACCAGGACGACTTGCAGAACCTGGAGTTGGCCGCCCTGTTTCACGATATAGGCAAAATCAACATTCCGGAGAGCATCTTGGGCAAGATGGGCAAGCTCACCGAAGACGAATGGGATATGATGCGGCGCCATCCCGCGCTGGCGGAGAACATACTGAAGCACGTGCCTACGCTGGCGGAGACGATACCGATCATCCGGTCGCACCACGAGCGCTGCGATGGCAGGGGCTATCCCGACGGTCTGAGCGGAAGCGTGCCGAAGCTATCGGCGATAATTGCGGTGGCGGACGCCTACGATGCGATGACTTCGGATCGCCCTTACAGGAACGCGCTGAGCAAGGAAAACGCCCTGTGCCAGTTGAGGGAGGGGTCAGGAACGCAGTTTGACCCAGAGGTTGTGGGGGCGTTCCTAAATATCGTCGAGCCAGAGACGCGACAGAGGCGTCAGTTCCTCGCTCCAGAGATACAGTTACGCCATTCTGGCGCCGTCACGACGGTTGGTGCTCGATAAGCTCCCTCGATGCCCCCAGCACATTAGCGGCGTATTACGCTGTCTCACTATTAATGTCCAAATCCCAAGCCGAGGTCTACGTACCAGTGGCATCGTGAAGGCGATGCCCTGAGCACTTGGAGCGCTATTTCTCGACGACGTCTACGCTCACGATCCGAACATCTTCGGTCGGGACGGACATCTCGCCCGTGGGGCCAGCTCGCACCGGCACGCTGGCGATCTTGTCGAGGGCCTCCAAGTCCTGCTTCCCGGTTACCAACCCGAAGATCGTATAGTTTTTGGGCAGAGGATAGTCGGCGTGGACAATGAAGAACTGGCTACCGTTAGTGTTCTTGCCAGCGTTTGCCATGGCGACTGTTCCTCTGACGTAGTTCCTGGTTACGGGCTCATCATCGAACCGATAGCCGGGCCCACCTGCGCCCGTGCCAGTTGGATCGCCTGTTTGCACCATGAAGCCCTTGATGATGCGATGGAACTTGACGTTGCTGTAGAAGCCCTCTCGAGCCAGGAAGACGAAGTTGTTGACGGTTCTGGGAGCTTCCTTGGCTAGAAGCTCAATCCCCATATCGCCAAGAGTCGTGTGCAAAGTGGCCGTGTACGCTTTGTTGGGATCGATCTGCACCGGCGGTTGTGAGCTGTACTGCTTGGGCATCTGAGCACCTCCTGGAGTAGTCGTTTTCGACGGAGCTTGGGTCGGCCTTGGCAACGCGGCTTTGGATGGAGTTGGCGTCGGCAAGGCTACTTGCGACTGACAAGCATTCATCAGGAACGCGGGTAGCAAGATCAGTGCCGTCAGCCACGCGGGAAGACGATTCTGCATAGTTCACACACCTCGGAACGGCTTTGATGTGCGTAGCTTAGCATCGAATGGGTCTCGTTTGCAAGCTGCGGTTGCTTTGGGCCAGGAATAGTGCGATACTTCTCTAAGAGGGATTTCTCGGTGTGGAGATCGTTTCTACTTAAGCTGTCGGATAATGAGTCACTAAGACGACTGATTTCGGGCAGCGGTGTGGCGAGACAAATCGCGCTTCGCTTCGTGGCCGGCGAAACGATCGGCGAGGCGATGGGTGTAGCCGAGGAACTGAACCGTGGCGGGGCAGCGGTCGAGCTGGACTATCTAGGCGAGCACGTGGTGGACGAGCCGCGGGCAGAGATGGCTGTGAACGTTTATCTCAACCTTGTGGACCGAATAGCTGCCGCAAACGTCGAGTCTCACGTGTCCCTGAAGGCCTCGCAAATGGGTCTCGAACTTGGGGACGAGCTTGTCTATCGAAACTGCCGCCGGGTGGCTGAACGCGCGGCGCTCTACGGGAACTTCGTTTGGATAGATATGGAGGACTCGAGTTCCACCGAACGCACAATCCAGCTTTACAAGAAACTGCGTACCATCTTCGACAACGTAGGCATTGCGATTCAAGCCTACCTGCGCAGAAGCAGGCAAGATGTGGAGGAGATACTAGCAGTCGGTGGGACGGTGCGCCTGTGTAAAGGGGCCTACAACGAGTCCCGGCAGGTTGCCTTTTCGCAGAAGTCTGAGGTCGACAACAGCTTCAGGTCGCTAGTCGTAACGCTGCTCTCCAGCGGGTGCTATCACGCCATCGCAACGCACGACCAAACAATGATCCGCCACGCCGTGGAAACCGCCAGGATCACCGGCAATCACGCGTTTGAGTTCCAGATGTTATATGGAGTACGGCGGGACGTGCAGAGGCGACTGATTCGAGATGGCCATCTGGTTCGCGTCTACGTCCCATTCGGCGAGCAGTGGTACCCATACCTGATGCGACGATTGGCCGAGCGTCCCGGGAACCTTTTGTTTGTGGTGAAGAGCGTGTTAAGCGAGTTTAGGGCGAGGGACGTACGCTGAGGCTGCTACCATTCGTGTCACGACGTAGATGGCTGGTACGTGCATCGCCAGCACGGCAGCCATATTGTCTTGAAGCACCCTGTGAAGGGCGGGCGCGTTGTGGTGGCCAACCATCCCGGCGTGACCGTTAAGCCTGGAATCTTGCAGGGGATCCTTGGCGACGCGGGGATCTCTGTAGACGAATTGAGGGAGTTGCTATGAAAGAATTGAAGTATGCCATAATCCTGCATCCTGAGCCCGAAGACGGCGGTTACTCAGTTTCAGTGCCGACGCTTCCCGGATGCTACACGCAAGGGGAGACCCTTGAGGAGGCTATCGCCAACGCCAAGGAAGCTATCCAGGTTTATGTTGAAAGCCTGATAGCTGATGGCGAGCCCGTCCCAGAGGAAAGCGAGCACCCACAGGCGCTTGTTATCAGCGTAGCAGCATAGACCTTCTCCCGGATGTTCGGGCGGGTTTCATAGAGAGAATTGCTAGGAAGGCAGGTGAGGGGGACGGTGCTGTCATAACATTCTTGCCAGAGCCTTGAAGCCCTTGCGCACGGAAGCCTGGCTTATTGGAGGTGAACGAAGTGCCTTCGGCGAAAACTGGAAAGGATTACGACACCTGGAAAGCAATGATGGATACGATCTTCCGCGAGAAGCCGCTTCGGCCCGATCCACGCCACCGGACAGAGGACGAGCGGCGCCAGGATGAGATAATGGAAGTGTGGCCCAAGGTTCAGGCTTGGGAGCAGGAGCAGGAGGACCGGCGAACAAAGGGGACACCGAGAGATGGTTAAGAAGCGTGGCAACAACGAAGGTTCGATCTACAAGCGGGATGATGCCGCCGTCCCTATTTTAGGGCAAAATAAGGCCGCCAAGTGGGGAATCCTCCTCGTTTCTGGCGGCCTTGGGGCTTCTAGGTGGTGAGCCGTGTGGGGATCGAACCCACGACACCCTGATTAAAAGTCAGGTGCTCTGCCACTGAGCTAACGGCCCGTGAATCACAAAGTGAGGCACCAGCCTCACTCTCGCTAGCAAATTATAATCCATTGGCTTTGCCTCTGTCAACCTCGCAACCAGCAATGCAATCGAAAGTACTGCTACAAGCTGGGTTTCCTTGACACGGCGTCCGCACAACCTATAATTATGAGTAGGAGGCGCTGAGAGCCCAACACCGGTTCGCGGTCGTCGGCTGGGGCAGTGCCAAGTCTTTCTGCTGGCTCGTCGGGCCGGCGTCGAGTGTGGGTCTGGCAAGAAATGGATGCTATCAGGGTCGTCATTATGGGCGCTGGGGGCAGGGATTTCCATAATTTCAATACGTGCTTCCGAGACAATCCCAGGTACGAAGTGGTGGCTTTCACCGCAGCACAGATACCAGGCCTCGCCGGGAGACTGTATCCTCCAACCCTAGCCGGACGTTACTACTCGAAAGGCATCCCAATCGTCAGCGAGTCAGAACTGCCGCGGTTGATCAAGGATTTCGAGGTCGACGAGGTCGTCTTCGCCTATAGCGACGTGTCACACGAGCACGTTATGCACGCGGCATCGCTGGTTGCTTCGCTGGGCGCTGATTTTCGGCTGATGGGGCCCAAAATGACGATGCTGAAAGCCAGCGTTCCGGTCGTGGCTGTCTGCGCAGTGCGCACCGGGGCAGGGAAGAGTCAAACAGCGCGAAGGGTATCGGCGATCCTTCGCGAACTTGGCTACAATGTCGTGGTCGTCCGGCACCCCATGGCCTATGGGGAGCTTGCTCAGGAGGTCTGCCAGCGCTTCGCTTTGCCAGGTGACTTGGACAAGTACGGTGTGACCATAGAGGAGAGAGAGGAGTACGAGGCCCATATCGACAACGGCGTAGTTGTATACGCCGGCGTCGATTACAAGGTCATCCTGGAAGCGGCACAGGGCGAGGCCGACATCATCATCTGGGACGGCGGCAATAACGATATTCCTTTTTACAAGCCCGATCTCCACATTGTGGTGGCCGATCCCCTTCGAGCGGGCCACGAGCGGCTCTACTATCCGGGCGAGGCCAATTTCCGGATGGCCGACGTGATCGTGATCAACAAAGTTAACGCTGCGAAGCCGGAGGACGTTGAGATTGTTCGCGAGAACGCACGAGCGCTGAATCCCAACGCGTTGGTGGTGCTGGCGTCCTCGCCGGTCGAAGTAGACAAGCCGGAACTGGTTTCCGGCAGGAAGGTTCTGGTCGTGGAGGATGGGCCAACGCTCACCCACGGGGGCATGTGCTACGGGGCAGGAGTGGTGGCCGCCCAGAAGCTTGTAGCCTCCGAGATCGTAGACCCTCGGCCCTACGCCGTGGGCTCCATCATCGAGGTCTACCGCCAGTTTCCTCAGCTTGGCCCAGCGCTGCCCGCAATGGGATATGGCAAGACACAGATCGCGGAGCTTCAAGAGACGATCAATGGCACACCAGCCGATACGGTTGTCGTGGCCACTCCCATCGACCTTCGAAGAGTGATCAGCGTCGACAAGCCGGTCGCCAGGGTGAGGTACGAGTTGCAAGAATTGACGAAGCCAGACCTGAGCGAGGTGATTGCCGCGAAGTTCGGGCGCAAATAGGCGGTTGGGACTCCTCAGCCGGCGACCTTCCTTGAGGCAAAGCTCCGATGTTTCTCGATGTGAACGAGCAAAATAGAAACGTCGGCAGGCGTTATGCCCGCGATGCGTGATGCCTGTCCGACCGTCATCGGGCGTAGTTTCTTCAGCTTCTCTCGAGCCTCGTTGCGCAAACCGAGCAAGCCGTCATAGTCCAGATGCGTCGGCAGGCGTCGTTCCTCCAATCGGCGCACACGCTCGACCTCCTGCTTCTGCTTGGCAATGTAGCCCGAGTACTTGGCCTCCATCTCAACCTGAACGCCAACGTCCTTGGGGATCGGGCAAGGCGGCGGCGAAACGGCCCGCAAAACCTCGTAGTCTACATCCTGGCGTCGAAGAAACTCTAGCAGAGCCATACTCCGGCTCACCGGCGTGAGGCCGCGTGCGACCAGTTGGGCATTGAGTTTCTCGGTGGGCCCGATGTAAGTTGTGTGCAGTCGCTTGAGCTCCATCTCCACCAGTTCCTGCTTCCTGGAAGCTAGCTGGTATCTTTTCTGGCTCACGAGGCCCACCTGGAAGCCAATCTGGCTCAGCCGCAGGTCGGCGTTGTCCTGACGGAGAAGTAAGCGATACTCTGCTCGTGATGTCAGCAGTCGGTAGGGCTCGAGTATCTCCTTCGTGACCAGATCGTCGATGAGCACGCCGATGTAGGCCTGGTCACGGCGGAGGATAAGGGGCTCGGCACCCCCAGCCCGTAGGGCGGCGTTGATACCGGCTAGAAGCCCTTGAGCCGCTGCTTCCTCGTAGCCGGAGGTTCCGTTGATTTGTCCCGCCAGGAACAGCCCGTCAACCGGCTTTGTCTCCAGGGTGGAGTAGATCTGGCTGGGCGGCACGTAGTCGTATTCAACGGCGTAACCGACACGCATCATCTCGACGTGTGCCAGTGCAGGAATCGAGCGAAGCATAGCCAGTTGCACGTCCTCCGGCAAACTAGTGTTAGCGCCCTGCACGTACATCTCATTAGTGTCCAACCCTTCCGGCTCCAGGAACAGGCTGTGCGATTCCTTGTCCGCGAACCGCACGATCTTGTCTTCGATGGACGGGCAGTATCGTGGGCCAATTCCCTGGATAAGCCCGGTGAAAAGCGGCGCACGATGCAGGTTGTGGCGGATGATGTCGTGAGTCAGCTCGTTGGTGTGGACGAGATAACAAGGAAGCTGTAGGCGCCAGGTCGGCCCAGAGGCGTTGGGATAGATAGGGTTGGCTGTCTTACGCTGTCCACTGTATTGCCACCAGTCGGCAAAGCCGGCGGTATCAGACTCGAAGCTGAAGAAGAGCGGGTCGGCGTTTCCCGGCTGCACCTCGGTCTTTGCGAAGTCCACCGTGCGCGCATCGATTCGCGGCGGCGTCCCGGTCTTCAGCCTGCCCAGCTTGAAGCCGATTTCACGGAGGCTTTCCGAGAGGCGCACGGCGGCAAATTCGCCAGCGCGCCCGCCACTGTAGGTAGCGTTACCCACGATGATGCGTCCGTTGAGGGACGTTCCGGTCGTGATCACAATAGATCGAGCGCGAAAGACGGTCCCCACGTTCGTCTGCACGCCCTCGACGATGGTTCTGGCAGGGTGCTCGGTCGAGGCCCTGACCAAGAGCCTTTCGACGATCGCCTGCTTTATGTCAAGTCCCGACTGCTGTTCCAGCGTATGCCTCATACACGCCTGGTACGCCTTCTTGTCGGCTTGCGCGCGCAATGCCTGGGCAGCCGGCCCCTTGCCCGTGTTCAGCATACGAACCTGGATAAGGGTTCGGTCGATGTTTCTTCCCATCTCGCCGCCAAGGGCGTCGATCTCCCGCACCAAATGGCCCTTGGCCGGGCCCCCGATCGACGGGTTGCACGGCATGAGGGCAACGTTATCCAGGTTGATGGTCAGCAGCAAGGTTCGGCAGCCCATTCTCGCCGCCGCGAGGGCGGCCTCGCATCCCGCGTGTCCGGCACCGACCACGATGACATCATAGAAATCTGACATGAAAAGGCTCCAGGATACGTATGTCCATTCTGTATGGTTTTGGTCCTATGGCTCGACCCAGTGGCGGTTACCCGTCGATCTGGCAGGGCAACATTCAAACTTGCCCCTACGATCGAGAAGTCTTGTGTCAGCCTACCTAGGCCCTACCATCAATTATATGTGCTCAGCCACAGCGCGCACAACCGGAGCGAGGGGAGAGCTATCTCTTAAAGATACCGAGAACGCGCTCCATCTCTTTGTAGTCTTTCTTCTTGTCGAGCAATTGCTTGACAAAGGAGGCCTCAATGAACAACATTTGGCTAGCTACCTCGTGGAAAGTGCCTGATAGCAACTCCTCCAATCTGCTTTTCTGGGCCATGCTTGCAACCAGAAAGATGTGGCTATTCCAAAGATCGAACGCGTGCTTCAGCTTTGCCACGGCGTGGTAAATGTCACCCCCGATTTGTACCTCAAAAACGTACGTCGGAACTGAGCGCTCAACCCTTCGCCAGACCACGTCTAGGCGCGTGCTTTCGAGTGGGTACTCCTCCTCCCCGATATATCCCTGCATTCGCCCGATCTCGGCGAGTTGGTTCTTGATGACCCCGTGGTTCAGCGCAATACCTAACGAGCCAGCTTCAGTTTGCGACGGCCGCGTCGGGACGGACTCGGGCGATACCTGCAGCCCGAAGGCCTGGCGCACGGCGCTGACTTCTTCAACAGGGTAGCATTGGAAAACCATCCTGCTGATCATCTGCAGGTCGTGAGCGGTGTATCGGCGAGATGCCCATAATCCAGGGGGTAGACAATAGTCGACATCGAACTCGAAGCGAAGTGGCCAGATGACCTGGTTTTGCTTGATCTCTTCCGGCCACAGGGGCGTTGTTTGTTAAACTTTGTGACCACGTGTCCAAGCCCTACGATGCCGTGCACGGGCCTGGACACGTAAAAGAGCAGTCCGTCACCTTCTCTGAGCATATTCCAGAGCGCCCTAAGCTCACGAAAGTCCTTCAACCCCCATATGCCGTTCGTTTGGAAAGCTACGTTCCAGTTTCTTTCGGTTCCAACCACGAGCCAGAATTGCTGCACCGCCTGCCCCCCTATGTGCTTCTTCAGTGATCTCAGTTGCCGACCCAAGAATCAAGCAGCCGGACTTGTGTGCAGTCATAATAACCGCGTAGCGCCTGTTGGTCAAGGGCAACTTCAGCGTGTTTCGGCCCGCAAGCCAGGTTTTACTTTTCGTCCGCATTTTGCTATACTACACAGGCAGAAGCGCGAGGCGTTGGTGGCCGGGAAGGGTTGGATGAGGAACAAGCCGCGCACTGTGGTCGATCACATAACTGTGATGGCGGGCGCTCGCCTGGAAAAGGCCCGTTCCCCCGGAATTGCCATTTCGGAACCTTCCTCCGCTTTCTTGTCTCGCACGGACAAGGGCCGACTGCTAATACTGGTAGATACGGACGTCGCGGACTTCGCGCACGCGGCTGAGCTCGTTCGTGATACGGTAGCTCGAGAGTATGCTCAGGTCTCGTCGCCCTCCGTCACCTCTTGCCTCATCCAAGCCCTGCGGGCAGCCAGCTACGCTCTGTATAACGAGAACAACCGGTCTCTCCCCATTGACCGCACGGCCGCCAGCGCGGTCTGTGCTGTGGTGCGGGACGGCGAACTCTATTGTGCGCAGGTTGGTGACGCCGATGCGCTACTGCTTCGTTTTGGAGAACTTCGAAGGTTGGTGACTTCGGAGGCTCTCGCTGGGCGGCAAGAGGTCAAACTGGGTGAAGGACCCATCCCAGACGTCCACCTCGCGCACGCATTGCTTCAGGCTGGCGACGTGATTGCTTTTTGCTCCGGAAGCGTCCTGGCGCTGGCGCATCCGGATGCCATCGCGGAGGTACTTTCTGCCGGCGACGCGGCATCCGTGATTGAGAGCCTATACAGGCTGGGCGCGGACAATGGCAATACCACGGATTATTCCTGCATTATGTTGTCTGCGCACGACGAGACTCGTGCGGGCGTTTCGTCGAACCGACGCACGGCTGGCTATGTACAAGGTGCCACCCGTGCCGCCTCCACCCAGACACTGGAGGACGGTGAAAACGCTACAAGTCCCTACGCCGGAGCCGCCCATCCCGCGATCGAGGCTCCAGTTTTCCTGGCTGGAGGAGGGAGGCGGAGGTCCAGCCTTGTTAAGAACGCTGATTTGCGCGTTGAGCCCTTTGCGCTTCGGTCGCGAGCGCGCCTGGGCGCCCTAGGTGCTGATGAACCCGTCGATGTGGACGAGGGTCGGCCAGGAGCAGGCGATAGAGCAGTCGAGCTCATCCGACGGACCCTGGCCTCGGCAAGGGTGTGGAGAATCGACCCGGTTCGGACTACGCTGGCCATCCTGCTGCCGCTGGTACTGGTGGCCGTCCTTGGCGCTTGCGGGCTGCTGTTCGTGAGGGCTTATCAGGCAAGGGAACAACAAGAACAAGTGGCAAGTCTGCGCCAGCGGGCGGAGAAACTGGAGAGGGATGCTCTCGCGAGCCAGGATGCCACGGCCCAGCGACGGCTTCTGGCGCAGGCAGACAAGCTGATGGCCACCGCGGCTGAGCTGCGAGGTGATGATAGAAGCGTCGCTGCCGCAAGACAACGCATAGTGAGTGCCTTGGATCAGCTCAGCAACGTAGTGAGGCTGGCCGAAGCGACCGGGCTAGTCGACCTCGGACAAGAGCCAAAGGGCAGCGCGCCCGCGCGCTTGATCGTCCAAGGTATCGACGTTTTCATCCTGGACCCGGCCCTGGACCGCGTCTACAAGTACCTCTTGGATTCGACCGGCAGTCGAGCTCAGCCAAATCCCAATCCCATCTTGATACGCCGAGGGGACCGGTTTGGGGAAGCGGTGGTCGGCGACCTTCTGGGGATGGCCTGGATTCCCGGCGGGGGCATGAGATTGCGAGGAGGCCTGGTAATACTGGATGCCGCTGGTGTCGCCTTCGAGTATGATCCCGCCAAAGGAATCTCGACTCTAGGCGTCCACCCCCAGGCCTTCAAAGGAGCGATCCAATCAATGGCGGGCTATGCCGGCAACCTATACATCATCGATGCCAAGCAGAACCAGTTGATGTGGCTTCCTCCTTCTTCCAGCGGATACGATAGATCGGCGTACAGCTACTTGAGCCCCGAAACTCGCGCCGACTTGACCGCCGCCTTAGATTTCACCATCGACGGAAGCGTTTACGTGTTGGATTCGTCCGGTAGAATTCGCAAGTTCAGTCTGGGCAGGTCTCAGTCGTTCGATGCGGGCGTCCCCGATATGCCCCTAAAAGATCCATCGGGTATCTTCACATCTGCCGCAACCAAGTCCGTATACGTCGTTGATGCCGGGAACGCCCGGGTGGTACAATTTAGCAAGGAGGGCAGTTTCCAGCGCCAGTTCAAATATGGAGGTCCGGAAGACGTCTTCCGCTTTGTCAGGGCCATTAGCGTGGACGAGGGAAAGGGCAAGCTGTATGCGCTTAGTGGTAACCGCGTCTACGTCATGGACATCGGGAAATGAGTCGAGTTGAATATCCTGGCCATTGAGAGCTCTTGCGACGAGACGGCGGCGGCGGTCGTAGCCGATGGTCGCCGCGTTCTTTCCGACATAGTGGCATCACAGATCGATATCCATGCGGCCTTTGGGGGCGTCGTGCCCGAGGTGGCTTCTCGCCAACACCTGCTATGGATAGCCCCCGTGATCGAGCAGGCCTTGAGCAAAGCCAACGTAGCCCTGAGCGATATGGACGCCATCGCCGTTACCAAAGGGCCTGGACTGGCTGGCTCGCTGCTGGTCGGGGTCAACGCGGCGAAGGCCCTGGCCTTCGCTCGAGGTCTGCCTTTGATCGGGATCAACCACCTGGAAGGCCATATCTACGCGAACTGGCTCACCGAAAACGAGCCCAGCTTCCCTCTTGTCTGCTTAATTGTTTCGGGCGGCCACACGGATATGATCCTGATGCGGGGTCACGGCCAGTATCAGCTTCTTGGCCGGACAAGGGACGACGCTGCGGGGGAGGCTTTCGACAAGGTTGCTCGGATTCTCGGTCTGGGCTACCCAGGTGGCCCTGCCATCCAAGAGGCGGGCCAGAAGGGAACCGATAAACATGTCGGGCTGCCGCGAGCCTGGCTTCGGAGTAGCTATGATTTCAGTTTCAGCGGCCTGAAGACCGCGGTGCTGCGGCTGGTAGAGGAACTGAGGCAAGAGGGCACAGGTCCAACTTCCTGCGAGGAATCGGCTTCAGGAGGCGAGGGCGCGGAGACCGCGCCCCTACGCGCAGGTGGGCCGTTGCGGCCCCATCGTCCCGTCGGGATTTCCACGTGCGACATCGCCGCTGCTTTTCAGGAGGCCGTGGTCGACGTGCTGGTCGAGAAGACCAGGAAGGCAGCGGAGGAGTTTGGCGTGAGGCAGGTTCTACTGGCTGGAGGCGTTGCGGCCAATTCTCGCCTGCGCAGCCGGATGTCTGAACGGATACCCGTAGCCCTATTGCGTCCACCACCGAACCTTTGCACCGACAACGCCGCCATGATCGGATCTTGCGCCTACTACAGGTTTCAAGCGGGCCAGCGGGATGGCCTAAATCTGGACGTTAGCCCCAACCTCAAGCTGGTCTAGACGACTCGACGACGTGATAGAGAACGCGGAGCGTTTGTTCCGAGCATTTCTGCCAGGAAAACTGGCTGGCGCGCCGTATTCCGTTTGCTCTGAGCTGCTGGCGCAAGGCTACGTCGGTGACGACCCTGATCATGGCATTGCACACCGCGGCCGCGTCGAGGGGGTCGACCAGGATTCCTGCGTCATCTATCACCTCGGGCAGTGACGATACGTTCGAAGCGATAACTGGCGTGCCGCAAGCCATAGCTTCCAGTGCCGGAAGGCCGAAACCCTCGTAAAGAGATAGAAACACCAGTGCGGTGGCGCCGTTCAAGAGAGAGACGAGATCATCTTCGCTGACGTACCCTGTGAAGACAACTTCGTCTTCGATGCCCAGCGCTTTAGCCCGCTTGACCAAAGCCTCGGAAAGCCACCCCTGTTTTCCGGCGACCACGAGCTTATGAGGCACGCCCAAGCGCCGCTTCAAAGCTCCAAACGCCGACAGAATACCCGTGATGTTCTTCCGCGGTTGCAGCGTTCCCAGACAAAGAAGATAGTCGGCGTTGATGCCGTATTTGGCTCGCGCTGCCTCCAGCTTGTCGGGGTCGCATGTGGGGTGAAAACGCTCCTCGTGTGCGAGATGGACGACCACGATCTTATCGGGTGAAATCCCGTGCTTCCGGACGAGGTCCCGCTTTGTGGCTTCCGAGTCAGCGATGACCGCCGAAGCAGCGCGAGCGTTATAGAGAGTGGACAGATACAGATAGAGCCAATCGACCGTCCGGTGCGCATGACGGTGATAGAGATAACCCAAGTCGTGAATGGTGACGACCGTGCGCGGCGGGTGCACGATGGGTAGAACGTGCGCGGGCACAAACAGGACATCGGGTGAATCGCGCAGCATCTCCAGCGACAGTCGAACGTGCGTCCAGAGTCGTGGAAGCATGATCACTTGCTGGACAACCCGTGCACTCGGCGGGAAATCGTCGCGTCCTGGAGGCTGGCGAAAGTACAGGACGAACTCGCTCTGTTGGTCAAAGGCAAGCATGCTTCTAATCAGACGGCGTGAGTAGTGCTCGGTGCCAGTCCTGTGCTTTGCCACCGCGCGGCTCGCGTCGATCCCAATGCGCAACGAACGCCTCCACGTGCCCACGAATTTCCTAGAAGTGTAGCACGGTCTAAGAGTCGACGCAAGTGCCAGAGTGTCCGGCTGGCAGGGCCTATTCCTGAGGTCGTGTAAGGACAGGGAAGAGATAGGATCCGAATTCTTGGGCCTGCGCGGAGGCCAAAATCAGAGCCAAGAAGGCGTTATGGCTAGCACTCTCGCTTTGAGAGTGCTTTCTCAAGGTCTGTTGACACGTAAGAACGAGAAAGAAGGAGAAAAACCGCAAAAATTGGCACGTATTTTGCTGCGAGGAAGTATGAGTGTTATCCAGTTGTGCTGAACTCGTTTGCTAGGTGCCCGTTTATCGGGTATTATTAGGCCAATTAGCACTCTCACGTTTTGAGTGCTAACGAGAAGCTCGCCGGTGCGAGCGAATCTTAGTCTAAAGGAGGTAGGGACTATGGCGGCTACGCTTAAGCCCCTCGGAGATCGCGTGCTCGTCAAGCCGTCGCCGAAAGAGGAAGTGACGAAGAGCGGCATCGTGTTGCCGGACACGGCGAAGGAGAAGCCCCAGGAGGGCACCGTTATCGCCGCTGGCCCTGGCCGGCTGGGCGAAGATGGCAAGAGGGTCGTTATGGAAGTCAAAGAAGGCGACAAGATCCTCTACGCCAAGTACGCTGGAACCGAGGTCAAGCTGGATGGCGACGAGTACCTGATTCTGAGCGAGAGAGACATTCTGGCTGTGTTGACTTAGAGCGCTGCAAACGCTGGAGCAACACCTGCGGGGTCTGGCGCAGTCTTCGTTGCTGGCTGGCCCCAACCCACCAAATTCTATCGGGGGAGGTTAAACAAGTATGGCAAAACAGTTGCGCTTCGACGAGGACGCCCGTCGTTCGTTGAAGAAGGGCATCGACGTGCTTGCTGGTGCTGTCAAGACCACGCTCGGGCCGAAGGGACGCAACGTTGCTCTGGACAAGAAGTTCGGAGCACCTACCATCACTCACGATGGCGTCACAGTTGCCAAAGACATCGAACTGGAAGAGCCGTTCGAGAACATGGGTGCTCAGCTTCTGAAAGAGGCCGCTACCAAGACTAATGATGTTGCCGGCGACGGAACTACCACGGCAACCGTTTTGGCTCAGGCTGTCGTCACGGAGGGGTTACGCAACGTCGCCGCTGGCGCCAACCCAATGCTACTCAAGCGCGGCATCGAAATGGGAGTGGTTTCTGTCGTCGACGAGATCAAGAAGTTGGCCAAGCCCGTCGAGGGCAAGGACGATATCGCACACATCGCCGCGATTTCCGCCGCCGACACGGAGATCGGCAATCTGATCGCCGAAGTTATGGACAAGGTGGGGAAGGATGGCGTCATAACGGTCGAGGAATCGAAGGGCTTGAAGTTTGAGACCGAATACGTAGAGGGAATGCAGATCGACCGTGGCTACATCTCCCCGTACTTCATTACCAACCCGGATCGCATGGAGTCCGTGCTCGACGATCCATACATTCTGATCACGGATAAGAAGATCTCTGCTATAGCCGACATCCTGCCGGTTCTCGAAAAACTGCTGCAGGTCACCAAGAATCTGCTGATCCTCTCGGAGGACGTCGAGGGCGAAGCTCTGGCAACGTTGGTCGTGAACAAGCTTCGCGGCACGATCAATTGCCTCGCCGTGAAGGCTCCAGGATTTGGGGATCGCCGCAAAGCAATGTTGGAAGACATCGCCATCCTCACTGGTGGCAAGGTCATTTCCGAAGAAGTGGGCCGCAAGCTCGACTCTGCGACGGTTAACGATCTGGGTCGTGCGCGGCGCGTGGTCTCTAACAAGGACGAGACGACCATCATCGAGGGGCGCGGGTCTGAGCAGGGTATTCAGGCTCGCATCAAGCAGATCAAAGCGCAGGTTGCAGAGACGACGTCTGACTTTGATCGTGAAAAGCTGCAAGAGCGATTGGCTAAGCTGGCAGGCGGTGTAGCGATCATCAAGGTTGGCGCCGGTACCGAAGTGGAGCTGAAAGAGAAGAAGCATCGGGTCGAGGACGCGCTCTCGGCCACACGCGCAGCCGTGGAAGAAGGGGTCGTGGCGGGCGGCGGCGTATCCCTCATCAATGCCGTGGCCGGTCTGGACAAAGTGCAGGCCACTGGGGATGAGGCCACAGGGATCATGATCTTGCGTCGTGCTCTGGAGGAGCCGCTCCGGCAGCTCGCCGAAAACGCCGGGCAAGAGGGCTCGGTGGTAGTCGAGGGCGTGCGACGCAAGCAGCGCGAGACGGGCAACAACAACATCGGCTACGACGTGCTGGCCGCCGATTACGGGGACATGGTGCAGAAAGGGATCATCGACCCCGCCAAGGTCACCCGTTCCGCTCTCGAGAACGCGGCTTCCATTGCCACGATGATACTGACGACCGAAGCGCTGATAACCGATATTCCCGAGAAAGAGAAAATGCCTGGAATGCCTCCAGGCGGTATGCCTGAGTATTAAGTCGGCGCTTTCGAAGGCCCCCACCGAACGGTGGGGGCCTTTTGTCTGAACCTAGCGAGGAGGAAGCAAACGTTGGTTTTGGTCGGCCTGACCGGCAACATAGCCTGTGGTAAGAGCTTGGTGGCTGGAATGCTCAAGAAACTTGGCGCCGAGGTGATCGATCTGGACCTTGTGGCGCACGAGCTCGTTAAGTACGGTTCCGAAGCCTGGCGACGGATCGTCGACGAGTTTGGGACGGGCATCTTGTCCACTGACGGTCACATAGATAGACGCAAGCTTGGAGAGATTGTCTTTGCTGATCCGGAGAAACTGGCAAAACTGGAAAGGTTAACGCACCCGGCCGTAATTGAACGCCTGGAAGAAATGATCGCCGCGTCAAAGGCAGACGTCATTGTCGTCGAGGCCATTAAGCTGATCGAGGGCGGCATAGCGGAGCGGTGCGATTCGGTGTGGGTTGTCACGTGCCGGCCGGAGCAGCAACTCGATAGGCTAATGAGAGAACGTCGGCTTACCGTGGAAGAGGCGAGAACGCGCGCGCAAGCACAGCCTGTCGCAGGAGAAAAGCTCCGCTACGCGACCGTGGTGATCGACAATAGCGGCACCCCCGAGCAAGCGTGGGAACAGGTGGTACTAGAGTGGCGGCGTCTAGTTGGCTAGTCAGTCGTTGCCGAAGAGGGTCTAAGATGCTTGTACACGTAAAAGAAGACAAGCGCAACGACCACTGCCGCGATCAGATAATCGAATTTGCTCAGAAAGACGCGGATCTCTTCCCAGTTATCGCCGAACGCTTTGCCGGCGTAAACCAGGCCCAGGCTCCATGGGAACGAGCCCACAGTAGTGTACACCACGAATCGCGGCAGATTCATCTTGGATATGCCGGCGGGTAGAGAGATGAAGGTACGAACCACTGGCAGCAGCCGAGAAAGAAAGATGGCCCAGTCGCCGTATTTCTCGAACCACCTATCTGCCTTCTCGAGATCGTGCGGTGAGACCAGGATATAGCGACCGTATCGCAGGATGAAGGGTCTCCCGCCCACCGCTCCGACCCAGTAGGCAACCAACGAACCGACAGTGCAGCCCAGAGTGCCGGCGATCGTTGCCCACCAGAGATCGAACACGCCCCGCGAAACCATCCACCCTGCCATAGGCAAAATGATCTCGCTTGGAAGCGGAATGCACGCGCTCTCTATAGCCATGGCGAGCAGGACTCCCCAGTATCCGATCGAGATGTAGAGCTGCTCCAAAAAGGGAATCAGATTCTGTTCAAGAACAGCCAGCAACGCACCCTCCTCCATACTCCAGCGGCCATGCCTCATGAGAAATCATTGGCACCCAAGCCACGTCTCTTGACTCACTTCACGAGACAAATATGGGAGGATTATAGATTGCCTACTGGGGGTAAGTCAATAGCACACACGCAGCATGCATGTTATAATTGGCATATGGTGGAGGACGAAAGCAAGTTGCCGCCCAGCCTTTTCCCCGCGGCCGAGCATCTCGTGGGCAATAAGCAGAGTTTTCGCCGAGGAGTCCTGCCGCCGATTATCCGACGGTACGAGCTACTCTTGCCTGTGGCCGAACCCCTTATCAGCTTTGCTGTCTGACAACACTAAACGTATAGGAGGCTAAGTGATGGCACAGATAAGTTTTGAGCGCCAGTTTCGGACGCCGTACTCCGAGGGATACTTGATGCTCGAGGGAGAGACTAAGCTCGGGCGCATTGATCTTCACTACACTCCGACCGTCGTCTACGGCACTATGGTTGTCGAGCGCGAAATGGACGAGGAGGAGATTCTCGATTTGATCGAGAAGGCCGACGACGAGATCGTTTTGACCGCCGACGTAGCGCGGGACGATTTCGTCGTCAACGTGTACCATGGCCGCGACCTCGGGTCATACAGCGACGAGTACTTTGAGGAAGGGGAAGAAGAAGAGTAACCCCGTGTTCTTGCCGAAGCAAAGAGGGGCGATAGGCGGAATCTTATGTTTAGGAGACTCTCGGAGTAAGCGAAAGTCTCAGCCTGCTAGTGAGGGGATGCCTGGGCGTGACGGCGGCAGGCCCCGCTGGACCCACCGCCAAGGCGATGCAGCACTGAAAAAACGGTCGGGCAAGCTTGACAATGGTGTGCCATCCTGCTATTATGCTTCGGGCGTTTTGCCTAGAGCCTTGGTGAGTAATTGGCCAGGGCCGTAGCGGGAAGGAGGGTGCGAGGTTACCGGTGGCAAAAATTCTTGATAGGATAGAAGTTCCGTCCGACCTAAAGTGCTTGACCCTAGCAGAACTGAAATCACTTGCCGGAGAAATCCGCCAACAGCTTGTGGCTACGATTACCGAGAACGGCGGCCACTTGGCTTCCAACCTGGGGGTCGTGGAGCTTACGATTGCGCTCCACACTGTTTTCGATAGCCCCAAGGACAAGATAGTCTGGGATGTTGGCCACCAATCCTACGTACACAAGCTATTAACAGGCCGTAAGAACAGGTTCTCGACCATCAGGCAGTATGGTGGTCTTTCGGGATTCCCGGATCCCGCTGAAAGTCCGCACGATGCCTTTGGCACAGGGCACGCCAGTACATCGGTGTCTGCTGCGCTGGGCACTGCCGTGGCCAGAGACCTGCAGAAAGAAAATTACAACGTGGTGGCAGTTATCGGCGATGGTGCAATGACCGGTGGCTTAGCCTTCGAGGCGCTCAATAACGCCGGGCACCTGGGAACTAGGCTCATCGTCGTCCTCAACGACAACCAGATGTCTATTTCGCCCAACGTTGGCGCTTTGTCAATGTATCTAAATCGTTTGCGCACGGATCCGCGCTACAAGCAGGCCAAAGCCGGCGTCGAGCACATCCTAATCGGGAGCTCCATTGGCCGTCCCATCCTGCGCGGGCTGAAGCGCCTGAAGCAGAGCGTCAAAGGTCTCGTCATTCCTTCTATGCTCTGGGAGGAGTTGGGCTTCATTTATGTGGGTCCTGTGGATGGCCACGATCTATCCTCGTTGCGCGAGACACTCGAACGGGCGAAGCGCGAGCTGCGGCCTGTGATATTGCACGTGTGCACCAAGAAGGGCAAGGGCTACGTTCCAGCGGAACAAGACGCCACTTCCTTCCACGGTGTGGCGCCAAACGGATCGCCAAAGAATACGGCGCCGAGCTACACGAATGTTTTCGGGGATACGGTGGTCAAGATAGCTCTACAGGACCCTCGGGTAGTGGCTATCACGGCCGCTATGGTTGATGGCACTGGTTTGGGCAAGTTTGCGGCGCGATTACCGGAACGGTTCTACGACGTGGGCATTGCGGAGCAGCACGCTGTGACGTTCGCAGCGGGGTTGGCCAGTCAGGGTATGCGACCTGTCGTGGCCGTTTACAGCACGTTTCTTCAGCGCGCCTACGATCAAGTTTTGCACGACGTGTGTACGCAGAACCTTCCAGTGGTCTTCGCGCTCGACCGGGCCGGCATCGTGGGTGATGATGGGCGCACGCATCAAGGCACCTTCGATCTTTCGTATCTTCGCCATATGCCTAATATGGTGGTGATGGCACCGCGAGACGAGAACGAGCTGCAGCGCATGCTCTGGACGGCGATATCCCTGAGCCGGCCGGTTGCCATCAGGTACCCACGTGGCAGTGGGGTTGGCGTGCCTCTCGACGCTACGCCCGTTCCGCTTTGTATGGGCGAGGCAGAGGTACTGCGGACGGGGCGCGACCTGGCTTTGCTGGCTGTTGGTGCCACCGTCCATCCAAGCCTCCGCGCGGCTGAGATTCTCGAGAGACGAGGTGTTCAGGCGGCGGTGGTCAACGCCCGTTTCGTCAAGCCTCTAGACGAATCGCTGATCGTCAACCTGTCCGCCAGGTTCAAGACCCTGGTAACGGTAGAAGAAAACGTTCTGGCAGGCGGGTTCGGGAGCGCAGTGCTCGAGCTACTTGAAATCCGCAAGCTCGCCGCTGCCAGGGTCACGCGCATCGGGCTGCCAGATGATTTCGTCGAGCACGGCACGCCGCAGATTCTGCGCGAGAAGCACGGCCTAGCGGCAGAAGCGATTGCGAGGACGGCGCTCGGCAGCTTCCTGGAGCTTGCCGAAAGCCCGCGTCACCTCGCAGCCAGCGGCGCCTGATGAGGTCGATAAGGAAAGCCCAAGAATGGTAGACATAGCAGCGGCGGGTGCCTCACCCGCCGTTTCTTGCCTGGTTATAGGAAAGTGAAACCAACGAACGCGCAGCGGAAACTAGATCACATACGCATCTGCTCGGAAGAAGACGTGCAGTACAAGGTGCTTCGCAATGGCTTCGAGCGATATCGATTTGTCCACCGTGCGCTGCCAGAGATAGACAAGCGTGAGGTCGATACAGGCGCCGTGCTGCTTGGACGATCCTTGAAAGCGCCGGTAGTTATCTCGGCTATGACTGGGGGAACGGATCTTTCGGCGCGCATCAACAGGCATCTGGCGGCCGCAGCCCAGGCGTTGGGTCTGGCGTTCGGCGTTGGCTCTCAACGCGCAGCTATCGAGGACCCGTCTGTCTCCTACTCCTATCAAGTTAGGGATGTCGCTCCCGACGTCTTGCTCTTGGCCAACCTCGGCGCGGTGCAATTGAACCATGGATACGGTGTGAAGGAGTGTATTGCCGCAGTGGAGATGATCGGGGCGGATGCACTCGTACTTCATCTAAATGCACTCCAGGAATGCATCCAACCCGAAGGGAACACTGATTTCTCGAACCTGTTGCCTAAGTTAGCTGCCGTCTGCGCCCAGTTGTCTGTGCCGGTCATCGTCAAGGAGGTTGGCTGCGGCATCTCGGACGAAGTGGCCAGGGAACTCGTAAAGATAGGAGTCGCGGCGATCGACGTTGCCGGAGCAGGCGGCACTTCGTGGGTATCCGTGGAGAAGCACAGAAGCGGGGACGAGAGAACGCGCCTGATCGCCGATACCTTTGGTGAGTGGGGCATACCTACCGCAGAGTCATTGCGGATGGTCAAAGGTGTGGCTCCAGATGTGCCCGTTATCGCCAGCGGTGGGATACGCAACGGACTGGAGATAGCCAAAGCCCTGGCGCTCGGAGCAGACTGTGCAGGTATTGCAGAGCCCACGCTCCGCCCGGCTACTTTGGGAGTTGAAGCGGTCGTGCGACGCCTGAGTCTCCTCATCGAAGAGCTTGGAACGGCCATGTTTTGCGTCGGTGCCAGGTCTGTTGATGACCTAAGGAAGGCAAGACTGGAGAAAGTGTAGGCGCACATGGAACTGGCCCAGATCGTGGACCTTTACGCCCCAATCATCGAGAACGAGTTGCACAGCGCATTCGAGCGGCTGGAAGAACAAGGCTCTGTGAGTGAGCTAGGGCCACTACACGATATGCTCAGGTACCATCTAGGGTGGGTTGAAGAAGGTGGCAAGCCAGCGATTTCGAGGGGAGGTAAGAGAATTAGGCCGACACTCTGCCTTCTCGCGTGTGAAGCCGCCGGCGGTGACAGTCGACTGGCTCTGCCGGTGGCAACAGCCATCGAGCTCATACACAACTTCACGCTGGTGCACGACGATATTCAGGACCGCAGTGAGGAGCGCCGGCATCGACCCACCGTGTGGAAGGTGTGGGGTGACGCACAGGCTATCAATGCCGGCGATGCACTGTACGCCGCGGCTTTCCTTGAGCTCTTTCGTCTGACTCATCGAGGCGTCTCTGCCGACAGCGTGTTAGAGGCTGCCACCATAGTGAACACGGCGCTCATCAGGATTTGTGAAGGTCAGTTCCTCGACATCAGCTTTGAGACAACCATGAACGTAACCACCGAGCTTTACCTCGCGATGATCGCCCGCAAGACGGCAGCCCTGATCGCGTGCTCCACCCAGATCGGCGCGCTCCTGGGATCGGGCAATGCGGAGCTCGCCGAGCGGTACCGCCTGTTCGGCCACAGCCTGGGAATGGCATTTCAGATTCAGGACGACATCCTGGGCATTTGGGGCGAGTTCTCTGACACAGGTAAACCCACGTGTGATGACATCCTCAAGAGGAAGAAGACGCTGCCGGTCATATTTGCACTGGCAGGCGCCGACCCCGCGCAGCGTCGACTACTCGAAGAAACCTTCATGGGCGAAAGCGTTGACCTCGAGCGTGCCGAGGGGGTGCAGGTCATCCTCACAGCCCTGGGGGCACGCCAATATGCCGAGGAGGCGGCCCAGCAATGGCATGACGAGGCTATGCGACAGTTGGATGCTGCCCGACCGGTGGCTGATGCCGGAAACAAAATGGGAACTCTGGCCTCGGCTCTGCTTGGCCGAAAACGCTAGTGGCCAACCACACGCACGGCTTTATGCGAGCGACAGGAGAATATGTGCCAGAATTCGGCAACCCAACGCGTGTAGAGCGCGAGCTCGTTCTCCAGTCCTCGACGGCTTAGCTCCTGGGACACAATCCCGCCACGATGCGGATGCTTGTGCTTTTGCGGCAGAGGCGAGCCAAAGCCGTGTGCGTAGTGGACCAACTCGTGCGCAATGGTGACCGTCGGAACGTACCACGGAACCTGCGCAAAGCGGAGCAACGAGTTGATGCCGATGTAGGTTGTGCGTTCGCTGCTCGATAGAGTAATAAGTCCCAGTCGAGTCTTCCATTTTCGTGCGAACTCTATGTGGACACAATTCGCACGGCGAATATCGCTAAAATGGGTATCCCAAAGATAGTCCAGTTCACGGCTGAGCCATTCGTCGTCACGATCTCGACGATCTTGTACCACTTCAAGAGGAGTCACATCCAGCAACGGCATCTCTGCGATGGCGTACATAGGGCAAGCATCTCCTTCCAGCGACGGTGTAATTTGTAACCTGTCAGTTCCTGGGCACAGAGATACCCATGCCCAGGCAACGACCACCAATCCGTGGTGTACCTGCGCCCCGGGCGATGTTATTAACGCCGCGAAGCTGCTAGTTGTGAAGTTCCAGACCCCGGCCCAAGGCAATAAGCCTCACCAATCCCGCGCGAGACATTCACTTGCTCCGAGTACACTTGGGCGATGTCTCGGAGCCGGCGCCAACCGTGCTGGCGCCTGTGGTGGTGGAAGTGGGGATTTATCCGATTGACAGTATATCAGGCCTGTCAACAAACAGGGGAGCTTATCAAGGAAAAGTAGTGCAATGATCCCCTTGGTGCATTGCCTCGGTGACAAAACGTACGAAAACCTCGTTGCCCAACAACCTGCCCCGGGGACTCAACATTATGGCCTGTTCCGTGTCGACGAGCAGACCTGTATCGAGGCAATCTGCTATCGCCGCCTTGAACACGTCGCCAAGAGCGACTCCAAAGCGCTTCTCAAAGACGTCTCGCCTTATCCCGTCTGACGTGCGAAGCGCCAGGAATGCTGTCTCAGCCATTTGAGTATGGTCGGAGAGCTTCTCTCGGCCCGCCACGGTGGAGCGGCCGATTTGGGCGAGTTTGATGTACGCCAGAGGAGATGCCTCGTTCCAGTACCGCTCGTCACCGATACGAGAATGCGCGCCGGCGCCAAGGCCAACATAAGGCTCATTGCGCCAGTAGATCATGTTGTGCTCGCACCTAGGCGTCAGCGGGGCCTTCGTGTCCGCCGTGGATAGAGCCTGGTCTGCGCCAATCCTGCCAGACAGGACGGCACGAGCCCAGTTAGAAATCTCGTAATGCACGTAGCCCGAGGTGCCCAGAATATCTTCAGCGATCTCGTACATAGCTGCCTCTGCCGCGTCTCCCGGAAGCGACAAGCGTCCCTCTTGGAACATCCGGTGGAAAGGGGTGCCGGCTTCGAGGCTAAGACAATAGAGGGAGAGGTGCTCGGGAGCAAGTTCGACGACGGAGCGCAGCGATCGCGCCCAGCTCCCAAGGGTTTGGCCCGGTAGGCCGAACATCAGATCCACGCTCACGTTCGAAAAGGTCGCCTTGCGACATAGTTGGTAGGCAAGAAGCCCGTCCTCAGCGGTGTGGACCCTGCCCAGTCGGCGAAGCTCGGCGTTGTCCAAGCTCTGTATCCCGAGGCTGATCCGGTTGATGCCCAGTTCGCGCAGGGCGACGAGATGGCCTAAGTCGAGAGTCCCCGGGTTGGCCTCGATGGTTGTTTCCATGGACGGTTCCCACGCGAAGTGTTCCGTGCATTTGCCAAGGATGGCCGCGGTTTGGCTGGCGGTTAGCAGCGAAGGCGTGCCGCCGCCAAGGTAGAGGGTCTTTGCCACAAGGGAGCTTCCAGTGTCTTGCGCGGCGTTGCAGATGGCTGCAGCCTCAGCGCCAGCCGCGCCGACGTAGGAATCTTGCAGGGACGTCATTCCGGCATAGGAGTTGAAGTCGCAGTAAAGACATTTGCTCGCGCAAAACGGTATGTGAACGTAGACGCCGACGTGAACAGCTTCGGACATTGATGTGTACCTCTACCAAATGATACAGGAACACCAAAGGGGCCGTCGAGGAAGATGACAACGTTCCAGCAAAAACGCTATAATACCTTGGTCTCTTGACCGCCTCTTTGGCTGGACTTGTCGCGCGGAGGAGAAGGGTGCTTAGCAAGACAGATATGTGCGGAGATTTGAGGCTTTCCGAGGCCGGGCAGAGAGTGGTCCTGATGGGCTGGGTGCATCGGCGAAGGACGCACGGCGGCCTCACTTTCATAGATATGCGAGATAGCTCCGGGCTCGTGCAGCTCGTGTTCAACCCAAGCGTGTCGTCGGTGGTTCACCGACTTGCCGACGAGGTTCGGCTGGAGTACGTGCTGGCCGTGGAGGGTCGAGTAGAGCAACGACCAAAGGGCACGGAGAATCCTCAGCTTCGAACAGGCGAGGTTGAAGTCGTCGTGGAGAGTGCGGAAGTCCTGAACCCCGCCAAGACGCCGCCCTTCTACATCAACGAAGATGGCGAGGTAGACGAATTCCTCCGACTTCGGTACCGATATCTCGACCTGCGCCGGGAGCGGATGCACAGCAATATCTTGTTGCGCTACCAGTGTACGCGGACCATCCGCAACTGGCTGGATCGACAGGGGTTCACCGAGATCGAAACGCCTGTCCTGGTCAACGAGACTCCCGGAGGTGCCCGAGAGTTTCTCGTTCCCAGCCGGGTTCATCCCGGGGAGTTTTATGCCCTACCCCAGTCGCCCCAGCAATTCAAGCAACTGCTGATGGTGGCAGGCTTTGAGAAGTACTTCCAGATAGCGCGATGTTTCCGGGACGAAGACCTCCGCGCAGACCGACAGCCAGAGTTCACGCAACTGGATATTGAAATGTCCTTTGTGGATCAAGAGAAGGTGCTGAGTGTCGTTGAAGGGATGCTGACTCAACTGGTGCCGGCGGTGACGAATAGGAGAATCCAGGAACAGCCATTCCCCAGGATCACCTACCAGGAAGCGATGAATCGCTATGGCTCGGACAAGCCGGACCTACGCTTTGGCCTGCCAATAACCGATATTTCGCCTCTGGTGGCAAACAGCGATTTCAAGGTTTTCACGGGGGTGATTGCCGAGGGGGGAACGGTCAAGGGCTTGCGCGTCCCTGGTGGAGCAGCGTGGACCAGAAAGGAGATCGACGAGCTCACGCAATCGGCTATGCGAAGGGGTGCGAAAGGGCTGATGACCGTGACCCTGACGTCCGAGGGCGTGAAGTCCCCGCTGACGAAGTTTTTGAGTCAGACAAGCATAGACGCCATCGCCGCGAGGCTCGAGGCAAGGGTCGGAGACCTAATGGTGTTCGTGGCAGACCAGCATCAGGTGGCTGCCGAGTCTCTAGGTGGGCTTCGCCTGGAAATCGGGCAGCGCCTTGGCCTGCAAGACCCGAACGTGCTGGCGTTCGCCTGGGTAATAGACGCTCCGTTGCTGGAGTGGAATGATGAAGAGAAGCACTGGCAGGCCAAGCACCACCAGTTCACCGCGCCCTTGGAGGACGACGTTCCACTGCTGGAGATCGCACCGGGCGACGTCCGGGCGAAGCAGTATGATATTGTGTGCAGCGGCGTCGAGCTCGGTGGCGGGAGCATCCGCATCCATCAAAGGGACGTGCAGGAGAGGATCTTCCGCGTCCTCGGCATGTCGGACGACGAGGCAAGCCGCCTTTTTGGCCATCTCTTGGAGGCATTTGAGTACGGCACACCACCTCACGGTGGGATAGCCCTTGGTCTCGACCGGCTGGTGATGCTGCTTGCCGGCGCAGACACAATCCGCGACGTCATCCCCTTCCCCAAGACGCAGAGCGCCACGTGTCCAATGACAGGCTCTCCGTCAAAGGCATCTCCCGCCCGTTTGCGGGATCTCCACATCCAGGTCGAGGGCTAATAATATCTAGTTGACTACCGTGCGCTCGATCTAGTGCGTGTTGACGAAACGAGAGGTCAGAGTTACAATAATTTAATAGGGCTTGTTTTTGATTTAGATCACGCTCGTGTGGATGGATATGGATGGTGGTTGCTGGGTTGGGATTTGCCCCTGGCGACGCCGAAACTCGTGAGGGAGCTAGTCCGAGTCGGCCAGCTCCCTCGTCTTTTGGTATGGCTTAGTGAAGGTGGCGAGGTTCGGTCTCTTGATTCCCCAACGTGCCGAAAGCGGAAAGGCAGTGGCCAGGGAACTCCTGCAATAAAAACGAGGTGGCGGCCTTTCCCAAAGGAGGTCATATGATGTGGTACTTTGCCAAAGCCCAGCTCATTCCGGGAATGGAAGTGCAGTTGCACCGCGACCTGAAGTGGGGCGAGTCGGGTTTGCCCAAGAGAATGGTGTGCATCTCGCCATCGAAAGACAATAACCTCTATTACATTTTTGGCCACTGCCACTGCAAGGATCCCATTCACAGCGGCGAGCTTCACGACATTCAGCAGTACTTCAAAATACTGGAGTTCTCGTCCGCGGAGCCATTTTTCGTCGGCGAGCACGCCGCCGAGGCGTTCGTGACTCATCGTCGAAGTGGTATGCTTGCCAAAGTGGCGAATCTCGTCTAGCCCACCAATGTCTGGCTGCAACGAGCTCCCGGCCTATGGAACGCACGCGTCGGTGTATTAGCTGTTGCCTCGGTGGCGCGGGGGCGGCCCAATGTGGCGAGTCCCTGTCCCCGGGCCGCGTCTGGATTACCCCTATCCAAGACCACTGCTGCCCCCCCGGTTTGCTATAAGATCGTAATCGCGTGGAACGCGAAGATAACATCACTGTAACTTGATCGCCTGGCCGTCTTGCATAAAATAGAGTAGTAGGCAGGTGCCTCCGACGTCAAAAGGAGTGCGATCAGGTGCGGAAGAAGATTCTCATCGTGCAGGACGACGTATCGCTTCTGGAGTTCCTTGTCAATTTCCTGACCACCGAAGGATACTCGTGCCGTAGGGCTTCTTCGCTCGATCAGGCTATCGAACAGATCGGATCAGCCCGTTTCGATCTGGTCGTCACCGAGTCTTTTGGCTCGCGCCGACCAGGCGCGCTTGACCCCGAAGTGATGCTCGGTTTGATGGAGGCCTGTCGTGGAATTCCGACGATCCTCTTCAGCACGTGGTTAGCCGACCTGAAGCAGGCGGAGATGTCGGGTCTGTTCCACGACGTGATCCCGATGCCCCTGGACATATGCGAGCTGTCAACGCAAGTGGCAAAGGCGCTGGGTAAGCCAACCCCGAATGGCCGGCCGCCCGGCTTGACTGAGAAATCCGAGGTAGGCTATAATTCAAAACGTCATGCTGGTAGACCCGGTGACCGGGCATCAGCCGCGCGACCCAGCGAGCCGACGTAGCTCAGTGGTAGAGCAAGTGTTTCGTAAACACGTCTTGACTAACTCAACCCCTCCACTCATCGCCAAATTGCGGTTCCATCCCTAAATCAGCCCCTATTATCCCCATAAAGTGGGGACAACCATTCACTATCCACCTCAATAGCACCATCCAGTGGGGAACAGCTGAATTCAGCAGTTGCCGTCAATGCGGGTACCGCGCCCGTGTGTGAAATTCTTGCCGACTGTAACCGACCTCTTGCTTGCCCAGTGCTTGTCTTCCAAACAATTCACAAAGGAGGAGGACAAGTATACGATGACTACCAAGAGGTGGAAGGATTTGAATCATGGGAAGCTGACCCTGGCCAGTCTCAGGGAGCACTTTGAGGTCTTTAACCGCAGCGAAGGCAAGTCGCCTCACACGGTGCAATGGTACAATGCAACCCTTACGGACTTCATCCGCTTTCTGGAGAAAGAAGGAATCCCGCCGACGCTGGCCGCAGCCGATGAAATGGCGGTGCGCCGGTATATTCTGGACCTGCAAACTAGGAAGCCGCATGGTCGCCCCATCTCCAGCTACTCGGTGACCAGCCGGGTGATCGCGCTCCGGGCATTCTATCACTGGCTCTTCGAGCAAAAATACACCAAATGCCATATACTGGCACAACTAAAGCCTCCCAAAACCGAGGAAAAGATTCCCGAACTCGTGACGGATGAGGAGACAATTCGCCTTTTCGCCGTTCTCAATCAATTCACGTTCTTGGGTGCTCGTAATAGGGCCATCCTTGCACTGTTGCTGGACGGCGGCCTGCGGCGATCAGAACTGGTAGAACTCAAGGACGCAGATGCCAAGCTCTCCGAGGGTTATGTCAAGGTGATGGGCAAAGGAAGAAAAGAGAGGCTGGTTACCATTGGCTCCAACAGTCAGCGTGCTCTGTTACACTATCGTCACCACTTCCGACCCGATCCCGCTCATCCTGGCATCACTAACTTCTTCTTGAACTTCAAGGGTTTTCCTCTAACACCGTCGGGTCTCAAAAGTATGATCGCCAGACTAGGGCAACGCGCCGGCGTTCCACGCCTCCACCCTCATCTCTGCCGGCATACCTACGCCACCAACTTCCTCCTGGGCGGCGGTCCCGAGCTGCTCTTGAAGCAGAATCTGGGACATACTACACTGAAAATGGTTGACCATTACGCCCATGTTGCGGATCAAAAGGCGGCCCTTGCTAGCCGTGGCTACTCCCCTCTGGATAAAATGAACTTGCGCCCACCACGTCCTCATAACAGTGGCTCTAATAAGACTGCTCGTTCAGGGGGGAAGCCAGGGGCGAAGCCGGTTGCCCATCCGCGGGGCATTGCGCAGCAAAAACGCTGAACGGACGTAATCCCCATCGGCACAGTTCCATAACGGCCACGGTTTTCACTCCGGAGCCGCCAACCCCACAGCAGTTTCCTAAACCGTTTGTCGGGTGTTCGACTCACCCCAGGGGTGCCATACTCTATCTAGTGGTCAAGCCGCTCCAAGATACTACCCATTGTGTAGGATCGGGGAGCGGCGGTCTTTTGGGGGATACGAAACCGCTGCTCATAGAACATCAAAGGTAGGTCAAGTCCACATCAAACCCAGGTCAAAGAATTTTGACCGACGAAGGAGATTGACCTACTATGAGACCAAACTTTCGACGAAGGACCCAAATGGACGTGAGCAACATTCCCCTGGCAGATCTGGCAGAAGAGTATCTAGCCGCTTGTCGTACAGAAGGCAAAACGCCGAAAAACCTTGCGCGGCTACCGTGAGAAGCTCTTCCGATTCGTGCGCTGGTTCGATGGGTCGCTTGGAGATCTTAATCTCCCCACGGTACGTGCTTTCGTTGCTGAGCTTCAGGATACCAAGAAGTTTGCCGAGCATCCCTCGACCCCTCCCCAAGAGCTATGCCTTTCCAGCCAGACCATCAAGCACTTTGTTATGGTATTGCGTGGTTTCGCAACCCGGCTTTTTGAGGAAGGCTATACCAAAGAGAACCTCATCGAAAGGCTAAAGGCCCCGAAGGTTCCAAAAAAAGTTATGCAGGTCCTGACGGACGAGGAGATCGAGAGGCTTCTGTCTTGCTGTGATACAGCCATCTTCACCGGCGCCAGGAACGCCGCTATCATCCTGCTGTTTCTCGACACCGGTCTGCGATGTTCCGAACTCTTGGGTCTTCGCATCGGTGATCTTCACATCGAGGACCGTTGGCTGAAGATCATGGGCAAAGGGCAAAAGGAGAGAATAGTGCCTTTTGGTAACCGTGCCTCGCGTGTTCTGTACCGTTACCTGAACTACCGTGGGAAAGATAACGGCAATGATAGAGTGTTTCTCTCTGTTGAAGGCAAGCCGCTCACGGAGAGCGGTCTGCAGACCTTGTTCCAGCGGCTGAGAAAACAGGTCCAGATGCCGCGCTTACACGTCCACCTTCTGCGCCACACGTTTGCTACGCGGTTTCTAATGGCCGGCAACGACTCTCTGAAGTTGCAAAGACTACTGGGCCACGAGACCCTTGAAATGACCCGACGCTATGTTGATATGGTTGCAGCTATGGGCGCGGTGACGAATCGAGTCGTTTCACCTATGGATCTTGCGAGTTTGAACAGGGTTGAGCGGCAGAAGATGGGCGTGAACAGAGCATCTCGTGTTGCCAGCTCTGGAGGGAATTCCGCAAGACGCAAACGACCTAGTTGACCCGTCTCAGTGGTGTCTATCAAAGTCTACAGTCAATGCTTAGTACGACGCCTCTCTCCTAGTCGTCCGTGGGCGTCTATGAGAGCGGAAACGGGGAAAGCAGCCGCATCGTCACCGGAGCACCACTGGTCGGATCGGGCTAGGCTCAATGACCCGTGTCATTAGGGAGTCCGAAACCTGGAGCTTTTGCACCTGACTCTCGCCAGCTTACAGTGAAGCTGCCTTGCCAGCAACGGTTCTGTTCTAGCCGTGTTGTTTGGAGATCAAATACCCGAGGGTAGGAAACGACATAATCCGGCGGGATGGATTTGGAGGCTGCTGAGAGAGTCGAAGGAGCCGAACGCGAGATCAGGGGCTTATGAGTCCCCTGCTCTACCACTGAGCTACGCTGCCTGGTTAATAGCCACTTTTGAAGCCTTTTCCGATGGGTCTCTGGGCTAATCCCATGCTCGGTCTGCCGCCCACCGTACATGGGATTTTACGATTTATTGTTGTGCCTTGTCAAGCGGTGCCCGTTGGTCAACAGCTTCTCTGCTAGTGCCAGCACTTTTTATTGCCAGTGCGCATTCCGCGGCCTGACTAGCTAGCTAGACGATCTTTCCCTGGCATAAAAAAAGAACCGTCTCAAGGTCGTGGGGGCCAAAGATGTTGCGCAGGATGAAGGCTGGAACCGGTCATGTTAGCCCCGAACACAGCTCGCAGTGTTGGATCGTCGGGCTCACCTTGACGTAAACTGAGCCTTGGTGCGCTGGGCTGGCCGTGTTACCGCTCGATAGCGCCAGAAACTTCACTTGCTGCGGCGATTGTTTGGACAGAACCGCAGCAAGTGAACGTTTGCAGGATCCTCTTTCAATAAATCAACAAAGCGAGCACTCTAGCCATGCTCGTCGTCTGTTTGTTCCCATCAGCTTTCCGTACGGTTTCTCAAATGCTTTTGTCTATTGAAGTCTGCCCACTTTCAAAGCCTCGTAAAGCGCAATCAAGCTTGGCTTACGCATCTGCTCGAATTCGTATATCTCAAGGACACCTCTCTCCGTGATGCCCAGAAGATCCTTGATAGCATAGACCAACTGCAGTTTGGTCCGTGGGCGTTCTCTTCTTGCCGTTCCAGTGTCAGTCACCCTGGCGTCCGTTCCAAGCAAATCCAAGGCGGTCACTCCCATTCGAGCAGGCACAGCTTGCCTGTTTCGCGTGTCTTTGCGAGATCGATGACTCGCTGGTTGGAAGAGCCGCGGTAGGCTAGTGATTCGTCCCTCAGGGAGACAACGAAAGGGCCGTCCACCAAAACGTCCGCGAGGGACAGCACCCCATCGAGAGCCGGGTCTTTGGCCCGAACAAGGTCCTCGTAAATGAGGCCACTGTAGACAATCACGTGGATGTCGGCGCCTTTGAGGTGTGTGACGACCTGGGCGCAGGCTTCAGGCTGGGCCAAGGGCTCGCCTCCCGAGATCGTTACCCCGTCCCGTGCAACATCCGCTCTGACCAGTTCAGACACCAGTTCAGACACCGTCACGCCGATCCCTCCGCTGAGGTAGTGGGTATGGCCTGAGTGGCACTGGCTACAGGACGAGGTGCAGCCCTGCATGAAGGCAACACTTCTCACTCCTGGACCGTCTACCAGAGACCCGTGGACGACGCTCGCGATTCGGACTTGAGCTGATTTGTTGGAACCGGAGGGGATGGGGCTTTGGCGACTTTGACCACAATCAGTATCCTGACTTGGGCCAACGTAGGTTTGAAGGCGGGTGAGGAGAGCCTCGTCGGCGCTCCTCACTACCATCTCTCCAGTGTGCGGGTTGATGGTGAACTCCGTTTTCACTTTTGCCGAACCTTGCCTTGCGGCTTTACTTCAGTAGACTGGCGGAATTCGGACGTGTGCGTTGTCTCAATCGCCTGGCCCACCAGGTCCTCCACTAGCTTTTGAACGTCAAGGCAGGATTTGCCCGGCACTCCCTTGACGTGGGTCTTCAGTTCTCCGGTGACCTGGTCAATCTCGAAATGTATTTCGGGCATCGCTAATACCTC
>JACQUC010000257.1 GCA_016210495.1 Chloroflexota bacterium | reverse complement strand
TCGAGGGAACGCTTGAGCTGGCGCTGGATGGAGGTCTCGTAGCGGTCGAGCTTTTCGAGGGTGGCGAAATCGGGCAGGCGGTTGCGCTCGTGCAGGCGAGGGTTTTGCGCGCCTGGGCCAGTGCTAAGGATTTGCTGGGCGCTGGCGATGTGACCGGTCTCGGCGCAGATGACGCGACGCAGACGCCAGCGACAAACGGCGATGTCCTCGACGCAAGCCTGCTCGACGGGGCCCTCGGGATGGAAGTGATCGGCGAGGGACTGGAGGAGGTCGGCGAAGTCCTGGGGGTCCTCATCGAAGAGGGGGGTGCGCTGCAGAGTAGCGACGAGCGCGCTGGCGCGGATGCCGTGCTTGAGGGCGTTCAAGGCGACGCGGGCTTTGCCCTCGGGGGTCTTGGGGCCGGTAGAACTCTGGGCGTTACGGCGGTTGGCGTCGAGCTGGGCCGCGGTGGTCATTTTCGGTTTCCTCCTTCGATCTATAGTTGGTTGTGATCGCGCACTGCTCTGAGCCCTTTCAGGGATGGGGGATAGGATGTTGGACTGATGCTGGCTCGATCTGAGCATCGGACCGCGTTCCCACGTCATTCCGCTTCGGGACGGGCAAATGGAAAGCCTTGCTCTTCGTCGAGCTCTGCGAAGAGAGTGGGCAGCGCGGCATTCAATTGCTCGCGGAAGATGTCGCCGGCAGAGCGGGAGGCTTTGAGGGCGCGGCAGAGCGTAGCCAGAAGACTACCGAGCCGAGCGGCGTCGATGGCCCAGGTGGCGCCGCCATCCTGAAGCTGGTCGCTGGGAGGTCTCGCCAGGTGGCGGCGGACGAGGATCCGAAGCAAGGCGATCTCGTCCCCCAGGCAACCCTCTCGCGCGCCGGACGTCAGGTCGGAGAGATCGTCTTCAGAAAGGTGTGACGTGTACAAGGGTCCTGCCGAGCTGGGCGGGGCGTTGGGTGCCAGGGAACGCTGGGTCTGGTTGGTGTTGGGCGCTGAGTTTTCGCTATTCATTATGCCTCCGACGGAGTGGTATGAGCGGGGCGTATAGGAACATTTGTTCTATCCCTCTACTATATATAATTCATTTTGGGGTGCCAAAAAACAACATTTGTGACAGGTGTCACCACGAATTTCGAAAAACTCGTGGTGACACGAGTTTGGAGAAGATTGGTGTCTGAACCGCAGATCAGGGGATGACGCAGGGAATAGGGGTCAGGGGAGGCGCGTGTCATCAACCGGGGAGAACAATGGTCAAGCAGAAACGACGTTGACTACTTGTGAGCGCCGCTCAACCAGGCCCGGCCTGGTTGTGACCTCTCACCTCCTGGGCCAACTGAAGCACGAACCGAATAGCCTCTGTGTCAAGCAGCAGAAGTTGTCCAGCGGTTTCTTGATAGTGCTCGATCTCCCACACCTTCCAGACCCTGTTGCTGGAGGATGGCAGTGTGGTTACTCGGCAGGTTAGCTCCACCACGGAATACACGGAAAGCACGGAATGGTTACGAGATTAGGCGCTCGACCTGGGCTTTCGATGGGTTCCGTGATTGCCGTGGTTCATAGTTGTGGTGCAAGAGCGCCTCCAACCCTTGTTTTAGGCCGACAAATTCAAAGAGGCCGATAGGCAAAAACACAGTTGACACCGACAAGCATAGCTGGCGCCCGAGTAGCCCTGTCGTCGCGGCCCTGAAGGGACCGATTCAGGCCAGTTGGCAGGAATTGTTGCCGTCATAAACGAGCAGCGGCCTTACTCGTGCTTCTTGGTGGCATCAGTTGGTGGTGCTGACGTTGCGGACCCGACAAGTTTCCAGAGGGAATCGTTCTCGGTGAGCAGCTTGCCGCGGGGCACTCTCGCCTGGCGAGGGCGTTTCAACGGCCGCGCAATGGGCACTTCCTGACTTTCCTCTTGCAAGACTACAGGCTCATTATCCCGCAGCTGGCGGACGATCTGTAGGAGCTCGGGACGGTGTGTAATGTCAATGCGCTTAAACTCGCTTAAACTTCCTTGTCATGCGTGTTCACCCCTTTCGCACCGAGGATATAGCTACACTGGTCAAGCAATCAAGGAATCAGGCTGGTGGGCGTGAATGTCGCCTCATCGGCAAGAATCCGATCTTTGATGCGGCTTGAGGGCTTTGTACTGTACCAAATCAACCTTACGACCCAGAGATCGCATGCTACGGTCGACTTGTGGAGGAGATGACGAGGGTAGAGAGCACGCGGTCAAACACCGCCTCAGCAAGGCGTCGCTGTACACCTGAGGCGTTGACGGTGACCTCCAGAGCAAGATCTTGCTGTGGCGTCGCGATATACGCGTCGTGCTGGGTTTCTTGTCGGGGCACACGCCAAAGCAAAGCATCAATGCCGTACGCGGGGTCCCGGTCTTTCACTACGTAGCTGTGGCTCATGAGGAACGCCGTGCAGCCAGCAACGGTTGTCTCCTAGAGGGCACTGTCTGCGTACTTGGGGGAATAGATGTCGGCGCTTACCTGGCGGCACCATAGCAAAGCGTTATCCGTGAACGGCCAGAGTTCGGGCGTGACCCGGCGTAGCTCAACACTTTGGATTTGAAAGTCGTCAAGATAGCGAAATAGCAGATGGGACTCAGCGGGCCGGGGTTTTAGCGGTAACATCTGAGGTTGAATGGAGATGGGCTTGCTATCAACCAGGCTTTCAAGTATCATTTCCCGAGCAATGCAATGGGATGCGATAAATGGGATTTGGGGGAACAAACTATTGGGAGGAGGCCCGTTCTCTACCAGTGGCCGCGTAGATGGCTACGATGATGATGTCCCTCAAAGTCCCGGTGTCGATCGACGACTTCAAAACAATCATGGGCATATCCATAGCATTGGCAGATTGTTGTTAAGAGCGGCACGGATGCAGCCGTAACATTTACCTGACTCAAGGAGGTGGTGCGCAGATGGAATTGGGTGCATTTGCCACGGGAGTCGCTTCTAGCTTCGTTGCCGCGTTGGTCTTCGCTTTTGCAGCCTACGTCACATTCTCAAGAGTGCTCCAACGACCGCACGTAGATCGACCGTATCTGGAGATAGCAGATAAGATTGCCCGCTACCATGAAGATGCTGGAAACAACCCTGGTCAAACTGAGCCGAAGAAGGTTTACGCAATCAAGGTGATCAACAAGTGTCGCAGGCCAGTCATCAACATCAAGGCCGAACTGCAGTTGGTCAGAACAAAGATTGAAAAGGGTGGACCAGTGCAGCAGTGGATCGACATACCACTATACAAAGCGTTTCCGATGCGGATCGAGGTATTCGACAAGCTTGATACCCAAGGATACTACGCCTTCCGTTTTCGCACCTACGAGGACGTCGATGCTTTGTGGGGTAACGACGACATAGAGTTTCTCAGGCTCCGCGTTATGGCTACCGATTCCTTTTCTGGCTTCACTGACGTATTTGTGCAGAACTACTACAAGAAGCAATTCTCGATATGTTACGGGCATTACGCTGCAAGGGATTCGTTTGAGATAGCCTAGACGGTAGAAAAGGCACGGAGCTGGGGTTGAGCCATGACGGGGCTAATGCAGGCATTCTGCCGCGTAGTCCCATATTCTCCATTTCCACGTCCATGCGATGTGAATCGTCCAACGCTGTCGGGAGCGAGATCTAAAAAGGTCCTGGGTTGCTGTGTCCTGTCCATTGCCTCCGAACTTCCCAGGATTGAGCGCAATGCGTCTCACGGGTCGTCCCTTCTCAATACTCCCAAGTCGGATGTCCCAAGGGGGATCTGTTGAGCTCGGCGCGGTGGAGACGCCACTGGGGCAGGAACTTGGTCATGAGCGCGACGAAGCGGTCGTCGTGGTGGCGCTCCAGCAGGTGGACCATCTCGTGGACGATGATGTATTCCAGGCACTGAACTGGCTTCTTGGCCAGCTCCAGGTTCAGCCAGATCCGGCGGGCCTCAATGGTGCAGGTGCCCCACCTGGTCTTCATCCGCTTTATGCCCCATTCGGCTACTTCCACGCCGATGATGGCTTCCCAGCGGGTGATCATCGGTGGAACTAACAGCTTGAGCTCTTTGCGATACCAGGCCAGCAAGACACGCTCTCGTTGAGCGGCGTCGCACCCCGTCCTGACGAGAAGGTCGAGCGTGGTCTTGTTGCGAATGGCGACTTTCGGGGGACCGTTGTGGTAGACAACGTTCAACAGGTAGCGATTGCCCTGGTAGTAGTGGCTCTCGCGCGAAAGGTATTCCCGCGCCGACTGGCGTTCCTGCTCTTCAAACCTGTCACGCTGGCGCTTGATCCAGGCCAGCCGGGAGATCACCGCCAGGCGCACGGCCTCGTCGTCCACCAGCAGTGGCGTAGCTACCCGCACCCTGCCGTCAGGGGGATAGACGGCCAGGTGCAGGTTCTTGATGTCTTTGCGGACGACGTCGACGACCAGACCATTTACCTGGATCTGGCGTAGCTCAGTACTCAATTTGGTTCTTCACCAGCTCGAAAATGCGCTCCGCCTCAGATTCGGCTGAGACATATTTTAAGATGGCGTACCTCACCTCACGCTCCTTGATTCTATTACCGCGCCAGTCGTCTTTCTTGGTTGTGCGGATTTCGTAGTCTATCAGGACGGCAAGCTGCTCGTTATTACCGAGGTTGTCGTACAGCGCGCGTTTGGCGCGCGTGTCCAACGATCTCGGGTAGGCTGTCCCGCCGGTGGGGTTACGCACCTGCCTGGTTAGCTCGACGATCTTCGTCAGGTACGCCTCGTACTCCAGCGCCTGGGCCTTGCGCTCGCGGATGAGCGTGTCGAGCAGCTCGGACATTCGCTCGTAGTACCTCGGGTTGATGGGCAGCTCGTCGACGATCACTTTGCGCAGGTTGTTTTCAATGGTTTCGGCCACAGCCTCTTTGTCGCCGGCGATGCCTTGTGGTAGGGCATCCACTGCGTCTGCTCCCCGCTCGACGACAAGCTGAATCAGGGTCATATCATCGAAAGCCGAGACCTTGACGCTTTCTTCGGCGCGAATATAGGTGTCGAGCAGGTGGCGCATGGCCGGCTCGTACATCTTGAGGTCGATGTAGTCGCCGCTGGCGAGCTTCACTTCCTGCCGCGCCTTCTCGTAGTGCTCCACCTCGCGCTTGATCTGCGCGATCTGGTGCGGACTGTAGCCGGCCTCGGGCATCTCGTTGGCGAGGTTGGCGTAGGCGCGAAGCAGCGATACCGCCGCCCGGTAGAGCGCGACCCGCCTGGGCTCGTTCTCCTTGAGCGCGTCCGTGTCCGCCGTGTCGGTGGCGCAGAAGTAGCGCAGGTAGGCCGCCGTATCGTATGGCGGCTCCACGGGCTCGCAGAGCCCCTTGATCGCTTCCCGCGCCTCTTCCAGGCGCTGCCTGGCCTTTTCCAGGCGGTCGGTCAGCAGACCCGCCACGTCTTCCCTGTCGTAGGCGTCGAAGGCTTCCGAGGTGTAGTCGTGGATAGATTTCTCCAGGCTCTTGAACAGGTCGCGGTAGTCGATGATGCAACCGTACTCCTTGTCCTGGCCATCCAGGCGGTTCACGCGGCAGATGGCCTGGAACAGTCCGTGGTCGCGCATAGGCTTATCGATATACAGGTAGGTGGCCGGAGGCGCGTCGAAGCCGGTCAAGAGCTTGTCGACGACGATCAAGAGCTTCATCTGGCCGGGGTCCTCGACGAATTTCCGCTTGACCTCCTTCTCGAACTCGTCGGGGTCTTTGCCGTCGAGCATCTTCTGGTAGATGGCGTACTGACGCAGCTTCTCGGTGAGGCCTTCGCCGGTCTCTTCACCCTTCGTGTCGTCGACCGTGGGCCGGTAGGAGGTGACGATGGCGCATCTATCGAGGCCCTGATCGGCGAACAACTCGTAGAACTTGCAGGCGTTGTAGATGCTGTCGGACACGAGCAGGGCGTTGCCGCGACCGCTTTCCAGGCGATCCCGCGTCGCCATGTCCATCAGAATGTCGGCCACGATGCGCTCCAGCCGCGATTTGGAACTGAGGACTCTTTGCATGGTGCCCCAGCGTTGCTTGAGCTGCGTCAGGGCGACGTCGTTGAGACCCCTGGTCTTGGCCTCGAACCACTGGTCGACCTTGGCCGGCGAAGTGAGGTCCTGATCGATGTCGCGGGCCTCGTAGGTCAGATCCAGGACCACCTTGTCCCGCACCGCCTCATCGTACCTGTAGGTGTGGATGTAGCTGCCGAATACCTCGATGCTCCTTTGCTTATCGGCCCGCAGGAGGGGCGTGCCCGTGAAGCCGACAAACATGGCGTCGGGCAGAATGTCTTTCATAGCTTCGTGGAGCTTGCCCGATTGCGTGCGGTGGCACTCGTCCACGTAAACGTAGAGGTTGCCCTTGGGCCTGAAGCCGGGCGGCAGGCTGCGCTTCACCTCGTCGATGTAGCCCTGGATATCGCCCTCTTCCTTTCCGCCGAACTTGTGGATGAGGGAGCAGATCAGCCACGGCTTGGCGTCATTAAGGCTGGCAACGAGGTCCTCCCCGCTCGTCGTGCGATGAATATGCTCGCTTACCCCGTTGAACACCCCTTCGATCTGCTCGTCCAGCTCGGTGCGGTCGGTGATGATCAGCACGCGGGCATCGGGCACGTTCTCGCGGATCCATTTGGCCAGCCAGACCATCGTCAGGCTCTTGCCGCTGCCCTGGGTGTGCCAGATGATGCCACCCTCGCGCCGACGTACCCGTTCCTGGGCCGCCTTCACCCCGAAATACTGGTTGTGGCGGCAGATCTTCTTCACGCCCGCGTCGAAGACGATGAAATCGTGGACGATCTCCAGAAGGCGCTCTTTCGTACAGAGTTGGGCCAGACAGCGGTCGAGGCGATCTTCGACGCCGCCGTCTTCCCGCCAAGACAGGTAATGCTTTTCCGTGGTTTCGATAGTGGCGTAGCGCAGCCCCTCGGTGTCGTTGCCCGCCATAACGAGCTGCACAGTACTGAAGAAGGGCTGGATAAACATCTTCTTCTGGTTGTCCAGGTTCTGGCGGATGCCCTCGCTCACCGAGACGACAGAGCGCTTCAGCTCCAGCACGCCCAGCGCGATGCCATTGACGTAGAGAACCAAATCAGGGCGCTTCGTGTGCTGACCCGTGATCGTGACTTCTTCGGCGATAGCGAAGTGATTCTTTTGCGGATTCTTCCAATCGATGAGCCACACAGTCTCGGCGTTTTTGCCGACGTCAGGCGTTAGCTGAACGCCGTAGCGCAGGAGGCCGTAGACCGCCTTGTTGACGTCGTACAGACTCCTGTTCTGGTCGCCGGCGACCGTGTTGAGCTCGTACAGGACCCGGCTGATAAGCCGGTCGTCGTGGCCCTCACGCTTTAGGAAGCGACGGAGAAAAGCGACTTCAATGTTGGCGTTGTCCCGGCGGTCCTCCCAGTTGCCGAGGTAGTCGTACTTCAGGCTTTTGCGGAACAGGCTGACCACACGCTCCTGGGTGGCCCGTTCTATTTGTCCGACGGTGCTCATACCAACCTCGTCTTGCCGGTGAGCAGTTCCTGCATCATGCCCTGCTTGATGGCGCGGGTCTTGTCGCGTTTCTGCTCTAGCGCAGTGATTTCGGCGTCCATGTCGGAGAGGATTGCCGCAATGGCGTGCTGTGCAGCGAGTGGGGGCGCCACGAATGGGAGTCTTTTCAAATACTCCAGCCCGATCCGCTGACGGGTTGACCCTGTGCTTGCTTCAATTGCGGGCCTCCTGAAGTAGGCTGAATTAATGTATGCGAGCACAAACGCCTTATCGAAGCGTTGCTCATCAACCACTAACCTGATGCCGTCAGAAGCCATCAGATACCGACGGTCAGTGTCTGGTAGAAAACAACCCCGGGCAACGGGGTCCCCCATCTTAGACAAGATAATCTCTCCGGGGAAGATGTTGCAGCTAAGCAGCTCATCTGCCTTGCGCTCTGACGTATATACGCTGAAATCATCGTTAAAGATGCCGTCCCCGATGTTTTGAAGCTGGATGACTCTGACGCCGCCGGAGACGTAGTCGGAGGCCTTCAGGTTGGAGCCAAATGGGCCGCCTGTGATACTCCACGGAACTTTCTTGTTGGCAACGTCTGATAATTCCACGATCTCCCACTCCCCACAACACCCCGGCAGCCGTTTCCTCCCTGTCAGGAGTTCCTGCATCGCGGCACGCTTGATGTCGCGCTTCTTGGCGATCAGCCTATCTAGCTCACGGATGAGGGCATCCACGTCGCTTAGCGCGGCGGCGATGGCGCGTTGTTCTCCTGGGCTTGGCACCGGTAAGGGCACAACTTCGAGCTTCTCCTTTGTGAGGTGGGCAATGCTCGTCTTGGTTATGTAGTTGGCCAACCGTCCGCGGTCCGTCCAGTGCTGCAGAAACGAGAGCAGGAGGTATGGGCTGAACCCGCGCCGCGGGCGGAGGCGGTGGAGTGCCTTCTGGTAGTAACACTCGTCAATTGGGCTTTCCCAGATGGCTGCCCGACCGATCTCTCCGCCTTCACAAACAAGTAGATCGCCGTGACAGAGACGGAAGCGGCTCAATTCTGAACTGGATAGGGCCATCGTGGGCAGCGCTGCCGTGTCGATCCGGCCCCACTGGACCGCCTTGTTGCCTACATAGTACTTGCGTACACCAGAGTTCTTTTCCGAATCAAGCATCTTGCCCAATTGGATCTCGAACTCCTGGCCGACCGTTGACGCGCCCCAATCCTCTGGAATCGGTCCGACCTCTGTCTGTTTGAAGCCCGTCCTTTCTCTCATGCGAACCCCATGCTCTTCAAGTGCTCGTCCAGCTTGGCGGCTAGGGCGTCGACCTCGGCCGATATGGAAGGCAATGGCGTAGCATAGCGTTCGGCCAGCTCGTTGATGCGCCCGGTGATACCCTGGGAAACGCGGGCCAACTCGGACTCCAGGGCAGCGGCGAGCGTGGCCACCCATTTGTCGTCGACCACGAGGGTCTTGACCTCGTCTTCCGCCAGAGCATTGTACGTGGCGGCAACTTTGGCATTGAGCGCCTTTTGGACATCGCGGAGCTTTCTGGTCGCAGCGGCCTCTCTTTCGATGAGGGCGACGTACTCCGTCAGCACCTCGCGCTCTTCCTCGGCGGCACCGGGATCGAGGTTAACTTCCTTGAGCCGGGCCACCACAGCGGCCTTGGTGATATTGCCCTTGTCGTTTTTCAGGTCTTCCAGCAAGCCACCCTCGGCGCCGTGCTCCTCATCCAACTCTTCGATCTGTCGCGTTATGGCTTCCGCCTCCATCTCCAGGGCCTCGACGGCTTGCCGCTCGGCGGCAAAGTAGCGAGCGATAATGAGGTCTGACGGAACGAGGTCGGGGTTGGCCTGCCGGCCGTCCACGGCGATCATGTACACGTCGTCCTGCATGGTGTCCGTCCAGTAGCTCATCAGATGCTGGTAGACATCGTACCGGTCGATGAGCCTGACGTCGGCGAACGCCTGAAGGAGATCCTCGGACAACTTTTCGATCAACAGCTTGGGGTTTTCGCCCACGCCTATGCCTTTGAGACGGGCGATGTTGTGCGTCTTCCAGGCAACGAAGAGATCGTGGATGGACCGGGTGTAGGCGGCGAATTCGGGATGGGCGAGGATGGTGGACTTGATCTCGCCCGGCGCTATCTTCAATTCGCTATAGCTCGAACGGGGGCCGGGCGCAAAGAGCCGCTCCTTGAGCGTCGGGAACACTTCCCAGTAGCTGGCCAGGGCGTCGACGTCGCGAGCGGGGATGCCGCCAAGCAAATGAGCCTCGATGTCTTGCAGGTCCTCGGGCTCGCTGCTGTCGACGTAGCGGGGGATATTGAGGTTGTAGTCGTTCTTGGGGTCGGCGATTTCGGACAGCGGCACCATCCGCGAATACCTGGGCAGCTCGATTTGCCTGGTAAAGACGTCGACGATCTTGTGGATATCCTGATGGCGCAAACGGTTCTTGTTGCCGTCCTTGACGAAGCCCTTGCTGGCGTCGATTATGAAGATGCCGGCACGGCCCGCCGCGTTTTCCTTGTCCAGGACGACGATGCAGGCGGGAATTCCGGTTCCGTAGAACAGGTTGGGCGGGAGGCCGATAATGCCCTTGATGTAGCCCCGCCGGATGAGCTTCTTACGGATCTCGGCCTCCGCATTGCCTCGGAAGAGCACGCCGTGGGGCAGGATGATCGCGCCTTTGCCGGTGCTCTTGAGCGAGCGCAGGAGGTGCAGCAAAAAGGCGTAGTCACCGTTCTTCCGGGGAGGTATGCCATCCTCGAAGCGCCCGTAAAGGTCTTTGGCCGGGTCAAGCCCGTTGGTCCAGGCCTTGTCGGAAAAAGGCGGATTGGCGACGGCGAAATCGAAGGTCTTGAGGCCACCATCGGGGTTCTTGAAGTGCGGGTCAGCCAGGGTGTTGCCCCGCCAGATCTCGGCCGTGGGATTGTCGTGCAGGATCATATTCATCCGGGCCAGGGCGGCGGTGGCGTTGTCCCGCTCTTGCCCGTAGATCGTCACGCCTTTCGGCGCCTCGTCGGCGGCCTTCAATAACAATGAACCCGAGCCGCAGGTCGGGTCGTAGATGGTCTGGCTCTGGCTCCTGGCCTTCTCGATGCCGATGACTTTGGCGATCACGCGCGAGACCTCGGCGGGGGTGTAGAACTGGCCCTTGCTCTTGCCCGATTCGGTGGCGAAGTGGCGCATGAGGTATTCGTAGGCATCGCCCAGGAGGTCGTCACCCTCGGCGCGGTTCTTCTTGAAGTCGAGGGCGGGATTCTGGAAGATGGCGACCAGATTGGAGAGCCGATCGACCATCTCTTTGCCACGGCCGAGCTTGTCAGGGTCGTTGAAATCGGCGACGTCGATGACGCCCTTGAGGTCGTTGGCCTCGGCCAGCTTGCCGATGATCTTGTTGGTCTTGTCGCCGATCTCCTTGTCGCCCTTGAGCGCGGCCATATCGGCAAAGCTCCCGCCGACGGGAACTTCGATGAGCGCGCCGGGCTGGCCGGCGTATTTGTCGGAGACGTATTTGACGAAAAGCAGGACGAGGACGTAGTCCTTGTACTGGGAGGCGTCCATGCCGCCCCGCAGCTCGTCGCAGCTTTTCCAGAGTGAGGTGTAGAGCTCAGATTTTTTGATGGCCATTGTCGCCCGCATCCCGCTGCAACTTCAGTAGAGCGCTGCACGCAAAATCGAATGCAAAGATGGCGTCGCTTTGAGTCGGTGCCCAATCACGCGGCTTATGCACGTCGGGTTCCTCGCTGTTGATCGTCCATATCAGACCTGGGGTGACTTCCTGAAATCTGGCGTACTCTTCGAGGGGAATCCCGTGTCGAGCCAACTGTATCGGCTCCAGCAATTGCTGAAACGAGTGAGTGATGCGGGAGCTCTGCAGATTCCGGTCAAAGGAGTGCACGAACTTTCGGAGTGATTCATCGTCGCCGAATCTGACAGCGTCTCTGGCTGCCTTTCCAATGCCTTCAACGATTGCTCGACCTATGTCGTCGTTCCACGGCTGCTCACGAATGTTGAGAGCTCGAAAGTCCTGCCATCCAACCGAGAACGACAGAGATGCTTCGACTGTAGCTGTGGAGAAGTCCCGCCCTAGCAGTGCTTCATCGGCTGCTTCGAGATGGCGACGCGCCCTCTCATTTTTAATCAAGCTAGCGATTGAGATTTCCTCCAGGTCCTTGCCGAGCACCTCCCTGGTTGCATCGCGAATGAAGCTCTCTGCTTGCGCCAGCAATTGCCGCACATCTTCTGGGGAGGGCACATTGCCCTCATGCTGAACCCCGTTTCTGAGTTTGCGCAGTCGCCCCATAGCAGTAAGGTGCGAGCCTAGACCAGGCCTATTGGTGCACAGACACTTGAGAAGTTTCGGGAGATTGTCATCTCGAGAAACTGTAACACCCAACTCTGGAAGCAGCGTTGTAAAGAAGAAGCTCGACCGCGTGATCAGCCGACAGGATAGCTCTCATCCGCGAGAACGGAAAGCCGTCTCCGGCGAGCTTAAGTGCTTCGGAGAGCAGCCCACGGACCAGGTAAATGCGTAGCGCCAAAGGCTCGGTTACTTCTGCCATCCTGATCACCGCTCCGCTAGTCATTACCCGGCTGCAGTTCCTGAAAAACGGCGCTGAATTCTCCGCTTGGTGATTTGCGCGCGACCGCTAGGTGACTCACCATGCCTCTGCTATCATCCGCACGTCAAGCAGCTTCGCTCCCCAATCATAGTCCAACTCGGCTGATGGTGCAAGTCCTCGTGCAGCAGCCGCCTCTTGTTATTTCGCGGCCTGCGGGTCAATGATGTGGAACTTGTCACTCCTCAAGGAGGAGAGCCAGTTTTGGGAGTTCTTCTCAAAGAATAGTGCCTCAGATGTTGTTCAGTTAATCACCCTGCCGACTTACAGCAAGGCTACTTATGTTGTATAATGAAGTGGCTTCTGAGTTGCAACAGCGATCCCAGCGCCAAGATTTCGGACTCCATTTCGCACAATCCGATGGAGGGAACGATGCCCAAGTTCAGTGATTTCGTGGACAAAAGTACCTCTAGGGAGACGGAAATCCTCGTTGATGAGATTGGCTTGTTCAAGAACCTTATCAGGGAGCATAAGCATCCGCTGGATCTTGTTCGTGAGCTACTATCAAATGCCTGCGCGAGAGAGGTGGGAGCGACGCGTGTTGAAATCAGCTACACAAGAGACAAGCTTGGGCACGTGTTCGAGGTATCCGATAACGGCTGCGGTATGGGCTATACCGGCAGCAAAGACATACCTGGTCGGCTGGATCGTTTTCTGGGCCTGGGACTGAGTACGATTGCCGGCAGGGATGCGGATGAGTTCTCGTGGAAGGGGCTCGGGTCAAAGTTGGCTTACCAATCCCGCAGGGTGGAGATTGAGACGCGAATGAAGGGTCATCCGCTCTACTCGGTAAGGGTTACTGACCCGTGGAGCTCTCTTGAACGGAATCTTGTGCCGAGACCCGCGTTGAGCGAGTACCCGGATTCGGTGGAACCCAACGGAACCACTATTAAGGTGCTAGGACACCCACCGCATCGACAAGAGGACCCGTTCACTCTGGCGGAGATCCGCGCCTTTCTGCTGCACCGGACCTTCGCGGGGTTCACCACTGCAAGACAGAACCAACCTGAGATAGTGCTCTCTGTGCTTGGGCGAACTGAGGCGCTCGAATTTGGCTTCGCCGAATTTAGGGGAATTGATTGGCCTCAAGGACTCCGCTTGGAGCGGGACCAGAATCGATTGATCGCCAATATCGTTGATCGCTCTAGTCACATAGGACCTGTGCGATTGAGGGGCTTCTTGACTTGGGATGCCAGCCGTTGCGGACTTGCGAGAACAAACCTCAACACCGGTTTGATTTTGTCATCCCGCGGAATCCCCTACTTCACCCTCGACTTGGAAGAGTACGGGGCAAGCAGCATCACGCACGCGAACCCAGGGGAGGACAAGACGTGCCTAATTGTCGAATGCGACGGAATGTACTCAGAAATGAACATTGCGAGAAGTGATCTTGTAGATTCGGACAAATCCCTTGAGTTCAAGAAGTATGTGAAACAGCTCTTGAGGAAGCTTGAAACTAGCGCCGAATACCTTGAGTTCAGGCAGATTCCTATAGGCAAGAAACTTGAGGTGTCCGCCCAACTTCTTGCGGCGGAGAAGGAAGTACTAGAGTCAGAAAACCAGAACTGGGTGGTACTTGAGCGATCGGGCCAGGCGCCCGTTGTGCTTATGCGGGAACCCAAGAACGAGAGCGAGGTCAATGCGCTGATTTGGAAGCTGGAAGCTCTAAACGCACTTCCATTCGAGAGATTCCAGAGCCTTGCGTACGTCGGAGCCCAAAAGGGCCCTGACTTGCTGGCTATGTTTCAAGAGGACAAAATGAGCGAGCAGGTCCGGGGAGCGGTAATCGAGGTGGAGAATAACTTCTACTCGTACAAAGCCCACGGGCACTATCCTTCGCAGTATCCAAAGGTCATCTGTTGGGACGCCCCGACAAGCGGCAGGAAAGATCGGCTCACACCCACGCCGAGGCGCCACAAGTTCGTGGTCGATATGGGTGAATATCAGGTCCACGTTTACGTGCTGAAGCTCTTCGAAGGGATCAGGGTGATTCCGAGGAAGGAGTTTGCCATCCACGGCCTCAGGTTGTAGTGAATCGAGAGACAAGAATAGTAGCTTGCTGTTTCCTGGGAGAGCGCGGTTAACCGCCGTTCCTCTCCGGTAGACTACGAGTGAAAGGGGTGAATTCGAACGGTGGCGAGCGCATTACCTGATGGGTGGAAAGAAGAGCGGATTCTCATTGTGGTCAAGACGTACCCTGCCCCGAGCGCCAAGTATATCGAGGCCAGTTGCACAGCCGGAAATAGGAGAGAGTGGCGGATTCATCCGCCTGTTCCCCGTGCAGCACAGACTTCTTGACGAAGACAAACGCTTTGCCAGGTACACTTGGATTCGTGCCAGAGTCAAGAAAGCGAGCGATCCACGTCCCGAGAGCTTTATGCCAGACCGGGATAGCATTAAGATAGCATTAAGATCGAGGAACCCGTCGACACTGCAAAGAACTGGGCGAAGCGACGGCGGATTGTGGCACCACTCGTCGCCCCCTCGATCGAAGATCTGCGCACGCGCCAGCAGCAATCGGGCACATCGTTGGGCATTATCAAGCCGGAAAGGATTACGGATTTCTATATGGCTCCAGCCAAGTCAGAGACTTGGACACCTCAGGAGTTGTCGAAGTTGCAGCGCATGGGCTTGTTCCAGGCGGAGCCACTGCGAACACTAGAGAAGATCCCCATGGAATTCCATTACGTGTTTCGGTGCGAGGACGCACGCTGCAAGGGACACGATATGCAGTGCTTGGACTGGGAGATATACCAAGCCTACCGGCGTTGGAAAAAGCGCTACTCAGATGTAACTGACTTTGAGTCGAAGTTCCTGCTACGCTTCAAGGACGAGATGATCAATCGGAATGATACGCATTTCTTCGTAGGAACACTGGTGGCTCATCCAGAGGCGTGGACGATAATAGGGTTGTTCTACCCCAAGAAGGAAACCAGCTAGATGTGGATCGGGGGGAAGACGATCTCCCGTTTCCGGAGTTCCTCCGCAAGAATCGAGCGATGGCACCGCTTAGCATCTGCTTCCATACACAGAAAGCAAACCTTCTTTCCCTGGTAAGGGGAAAGTGCCTTCTCAACGGCTCCGTCCAAACTTGCTAGATATGCGCAGTACACCTCCGCAAACTTGTCCCAATCCTCTGATTCGTAAAGCCGCTGTCGGAGTTGGGGAGGACTTCCGAATTGCGGGAGATGGACATACTGTACGCCGGCGTTTTCGAGGGCCATTGACAATTGGGACTTGGAAAAGCCTGGCTTCCGACTCCAAGCCGTATGACGAACATCGATCAAGACACTGATCTCCCAGTACACAAGTGCTGAAAGTAGTTTCTCAACCGTTTTTCCTTCATATCCTATGGTGAACAGGCGAAAAGGGATCATTCTCAAACGCATTTGCATCATGCCCACGGTATTCTCGACTTGAGTCGCGCTGATCGGTCTCGCAAGAGATTAGATGACACGGCGCATCAAAGCACAATCCGCGAAGGACTGATGCCATCAAGCAAAAGGTGTCTGACGTTGCCGGTAATCTGCCCGGCTCGTTGGCAACAATATACATTGGCAAGCGTTAGTAGTCAATGCCGTGGGCCGAGGCGAGCATCGAACACGGTGGATCAACTAAGCGGGCTATGGCTCATATCAGCGGGTAGTCGTGCGGTAGAATGAGTCCTGGCTAGCTGGTCTTTGGTGCGAAATGGCTGCGAAGCCCCGCCCCACCGGGCGGACAGAGACGTCCGGCCCTACGGATCTGCCTACGGCACTACAAAGTAGCGGCCAAGTGTGAGTGATCCGACCTGGGGTGATGTATGGATTTCAAGACCACCGCGGATATAGCGCGCGTCGGCTTTAAGGGTTTCGTGGCGATATCAACACTTCAGCTGGAGGGGGCAAATCTACTTCATGAGTCCCAATCGGCGCAGGTCTGCGTCGGTCCAGCCCGCGTCTGCCAGGATGCCTTTCAGCGTGGCGATGGGGAATAAGTCTTTGAGACCGTGATAGGCTACCACGACTCTCCGACCGTCGGGATGACGGTAGATGCGGTGACTGCCACTCGTACGAGTGAGCACGAAGCCATCCGACCGTAAGGCCCTAACGAGATGGCGGGCAGTGATGCCGCGTGGAACCTGGTTCATGCCACATTTACAGCCACAGCGGGAGCATCCAGCTTCACGACCGTACCCGCGGGCTCTTCAGGTATCGGCTCTCCCGCTTCAATCAGGTCCTCAATATAGAGACTCACCGCCTCCTGAATATTGGCCAACGCCTCTTGGTAGGTGTGGCCCCAGGTATGACAACCTTTTAGGGCCGGGCTGTAGGCATGGTATGCGTTGCCGCCGTTTTCAAACTTGTCCTCCTCGATGATCACCTTGAAAACGTAAGACTTCATACTATCCTCCTTGTACCTCTTAAGAGGAATTATACATCTTAGGCATCAACTGTACCCAGCTTTAGCTTGTATAACGGTGTGGTGTAGGCGTGTTTCTCATTCTATCCACACATTTAGGGGTGTAGTATGCTCCAAAGGTAGATCAACTCTGCCTCGATGGCGTCGGTAATCCGGAGGAGTGCAAAGGATGGGCGCGGCTGGCCACGCTTGTCGGTGGGGGAGCCGGGATTGAGCAGCAGAGTGCCGTCGTGTTCTGATAGGCATGGGGAGTGGGAGTGGCCGAAGACGATGCAGTCGACGCCGGTAAACGCTTTGCGGGCGCGCTCCAGCGTGGATGGGCCCGGGCCATCGCCGTGGATCAGGCCGATGCGGAAGCGGCCGACGTCGACGACAAGCTTTCCTGGCAGGGTTGCTTTGAGGTAGGCGTCGTCGACGTTGCCGTGGACCGCCCGGGTGGGGGCCAGCGTGCTGATGAAGCTCAGCGTCGCCGCACTGGTGAAGTCGCCGGCGTGCAAGATTAGATCGACCTTGCGCAGGTGGTCGATGAGCGCCGCGGGCAGCGACCGGGCCTTGTCAGGGAGGTGGGTATCGGAAATGGCGGCTACTATGACCTGGTTGCAGGCCATTTGCTTCGTGACCCGGTCTCGCTCAGAATCCCTAAGAAATCGGTTGGAGTCACGATCTTGACACTCTCAACCTCGGCTAAGACCAAAAGGTCGTCGTCGCCGGTTACCAGGTAGCTAGCTCTACCAACAAGGGCGTAGGCTAGAAGATAATCATCTTTGACGTGGCGGCAAACTCTTGGTATCGGTATTTCGATAGGGGAAATGATCTCGGAAACTTCTGCCAGGAGCTCCAACAGCTTGTTGGCATCGTTTGGCGTGATCCTCTGGGCAAGATACTCTTTGCTGGCCACTGTGGTTGGGAAACGCTCAACAAGCTCGTGGGAAAGGATTAAGGTAACCGCCCGCTCGATTGCGGCCTCAACTATTGTAGTAAAGGCAGATTAAGTTACTGATCTGTGCATAGAGAACTAAACTGTCGCCCCGGTTTTGGCAAGCCAGGCGCGGCGAAACATGTTGAGCAATCCACGCACAGGTCATTAATCCGTGAATCAAGGGTCTGAAGCTCCTAGATGACGACGTTGTTTCACCGACGCTACCATGATACACTTGTATTGCCATCATAGGCAGTATGACCACATTGCGAGGTATTGCGATGCGACAGCTTGAGACTACACTGACGAGAAAAGGGCAGGTGACAATCCCTCTGGAAATACGATCCCGCCTCGGCTTGAAACCAAGGGACAAGATTCGATTTGAGATGGAGGGAGACGCAGTAAGGCTGCGAGCCGCCCCATCAAAGGTGCTGGAGGGGTATGGAGCCGTGAAGCCACGTAAACGGCCTGAGAATTGGAAGCAGGTGCGGGAGGAAATAGAGCAGGCGATTGCCGAGGAAGTTGAAGCTGAGGACCAAGCATGAGCGTGCGCTTTCTTGACACCAACATCCTGCTGCGATACTTTACTCGCGACGACGAGGAGAAGGCTCGTCAGGCGCTCTCGTTGCTGGCGCGAGTTGAGCGCGGCGAGGAGAGCGTCGAGACCAGCGTCCTGGTCGTCTTCGAGACGGTGTACGGCCTTCAGCGACTGTATCGTGTACCCAGAGACCGGATCAGGGAACTCGTGTTGAACCTCGTCCATCTACGCGGCCTACATCTTCCCGGCAAGAATCTTCTCGACCAGGCCTTCGACATCTATGTAGCCAAGAATGTGTCGTTCGCCGACGCCTACAATGCCGTCCATATGCAAAGGCGCGGTCTGACCGAGATATACAGTTGGGATACGGATTTCGACAGGATTGACGGCGTTGTGCGTGTCGAGCCAGGCGGCAACGAGTAGAGATTCGTGACGGCGCCAGCGGGGCACAGTGAGGAAGATGGCTGTTTGTGCTTGTGGAGAGGAGGAATCCAGGGATGGCTCGGTCGCGCAAAGGTGACAAGGAAGGGGGCGCGATGAGTGCAGAATGCACCATTCCGAAAGTCGCGGATGGATTCAACCGGTCAGCCAGCGCGGTTCGCCGCAACGGTAATCTGAGGGAGAAGGTGCTGGGGCCGCCGTGGGGCTTCGCTTGAATGACGCAGCAAAATCTGCGGCATCTGCGGATAAGGTGACCGGTTCCCGAGTTGTATCCGTCCTTCGCGGAAGTTTGTCAGATTACGCAGATGATTGGCTGAATTAGCTCCTATCTGCGTCATCTGCGGATAAGCTTTCCCTCGCTTCCCAGGACGCTTCCTTGTCGATCACGGCCGTTGGAAGGATCTAATTTCGCCCTCGATCGCATCGAGCATCGTGCGCACCAGGTCCAGGCGAGTCTGCTGGTCCAGTAGATACGCCTGGAATTCTTCCGGGCTCATACCGCCCGACTGACCCACGCCCTCGGACTTCGCCTGGATGTCGGCAAGGAGGACCTGGACGGCATCGCTTATCTTTGTCGAGGCGGCATCGGCCGGAGACGGCAGGATAGGAGCCTGGGTATCGCGTCCATCGGGAGGTGTAGTCGGAGGGGCCGGCGCGGGAGCCGCCGGGGGCGATGCGGGCGGAGTTGCACCGATGATCCTTGCTGACCAGGGATAAGGGCCAGGATACCTTGTGCAGGAGTACGTGCCGGTGACGTTGGTGCCGCTGGCGTCGAGCGTCCCAGTGTAGGTGCAGTTGTTGCCGTCTGATGCGTTCGGCCGGTTGACCGACACCTGATTGCCGTTGATGGTGATCGTGAGGGTCGCATTCACGGTACTGCCCCCTTGGGTCCAGGTCGCGTCGAAGGTGTTGGTTTCGCCACGCCGTATCCATACGCCGTTCCAGCCCGACTCGCTCTCTTCCCAGCGGGTTCCGAGCGGTCCGGCAGGCTCGGCCTGAACCGGCCCAGCCGGCACGAACGCAACTGCCAGTAGGACCAGAACTATGCCCACCCGCCAGAAGGAATTTGCTGTCTTCACGTCGATCCCCCTGTACAAAAACGATATTTGCGGAGCTTCGTGGAGCATAGGTCCACTTGGTGGGCATCATACTGAGTCCGAGCACACCTGTCAAGGGCTTTTTTCGCCGTCTCACGGCGCACGCTATCCTGGTATTGAGAGACTGCTGAATGGTGCAGGTGTCTTCCCGTACGATCTACGTGCCGAGGGCCTGAACGATTTGGCCCGTTGGCTGGTCGAGCAAAGAATCACCATCTTCCACTCCGTCCCCACGGTTTTCCAGTATTTTTGCAGCACGCTGAGCGGTAAGGAGACCTTTCCAAACCTGCGCCTGATCCGTCTGGGAGGGGAGCCCGTCTTCAAGAGGCACGTGGACCTGTACAAGCAACACTTTTCGGCGGAGTGCGTTCTTGCCAACGAATTGGGATCCACGGAAACTGGTGGAACGGCTCAGTTCCTCATTGGCAAAGCGACGAAGCTTGAAGAAGGCAAAGTACCGTCGGGCTACCCGCTTGAAGATATGGAGGTCCTGCTGCTCGACGATGCCGGCGATGAATTGGGTTACAATGACGTCGGTGAAATCGCTATCAGAAGCCGTTATCTCGCACTTGGCTACTGGGGGAGGCCAAGTCTCACGAAGTCCGCGTTTCTCCCCGATCCCAGAGGCGGCGACGCTCGCATCTACCGCACCGGCGACATCGGGTGCCTGCGACCTGATGGCTGCCTCGTACATCTTGGCCGCAAGGACTCGCAGGTCAAAATCAGAGGCCACAGGATCGAGCTGACCGACGTCGAGGCCGCGCTGTTCGACGCGCCCGGGATCAAGCAGGCTGTGGTGCTTGCTCGTAAGGATGACTCCGGCGAGAAGCGCCTGGTGGCCTACATTGTGACCGACCCGAAAAAGCCTCCCACCACCGGCGAGCTACGCAGCTTCCTTGCAGACAGGCTGCCGGACCACATGATCCCGACCGTCTTCGTGCCTATCGATGCCCTACCACAAACGCTCAGCGGTAAGGTCGACCGCAGATCTATTTTGCCCCCCTCGCTGGCCCCCAATCATGCCTGTCACCCTTCACGGGAGGCGGGCTGACCTGAACCTCCCGGCGGCGATGGTCGAGGGCCTGTCGTCGACGCTCGCCACGGACGAGATAACCAGGGCGGCTCGTTTTCACTTCGAGAGGCATCGCGACCGCTTTGTCGTCGCGCGTGGGCTGCTGCGGGCCATACTCGGTCGATACCTGTGTGTAGAGCCCGACCAGGTGCGCTTTCGCTACGGTGCCAACGGGAAGCCGGCGCTGGCGGACGAATTCGACAGCAGATTGCATTTCAACCTGGCGCACTCCGGTTGGCTCGCCCTTTACGCCATAACTTGGAATCGTGAAATCGGCATAGACCTTGAATGTGTCCGCTCGGAGGTCTCCTACGAGGATATCGCCGGGACGTTCTTCTCGTCCGGGGAGGCATCCGCGCTGCATAAGCTCCCCGCAGCCGACCGTTCCAGAGCGTTCCTGGCCTGCTGGACTCGCAAGGAGGCCTACGCCAAGGCGAAAGGGGTAGGGCTCGGGTTGCCTTTGAGCCGGTGCGAGGTATCTCTCGTTCCCGGCGCACCGGCAGTGCTGCTGAACACGTGGCCCGACCCTCTCGATGGCTCGCGCTATTTCATCGTGGACCTCGACCCGGGACCTGGCTACGTGGCGGCGCTGGCGGTGGAAGGAGATGGGTGGCGGCTCAGGAGCTATCAAGTTCCGTGTATTCCGTGGTTCTCGTGTCCTCCGTAGCAGTAGTATACTATTTGGCCGAAAGCAAGTCAGTCCGGCTTTTTCGCTTGTGGTAGAAACTCCACTGTGCTACCATGCGTTATGTCACGCTGGGTTATGGAGGAGGAGAACGTGGGTTTGCTGGGTAGGATACAGAGTATCGTCGAGCGTCCGATCAGGGAGAAGTTTAGGTCCGCTGTTCCCACCCACGGCGGCGATCGGCTGCTGCTGACGATTCTGGGGAAGACGCTTTCCCAGCCGGCGCTGGCCGCGCGCACGTATGGCGAGGGCGAGATCTTTCTGATCAAGGGTGGCCTGTTTCTCAGCGGGGTGAGACTCGACCCCTCGGCCTATGAAGGGGTGGGAACAGAGTGGAAAGAGGATCTGGGCCAGCGGCACTACGACCCCGACGCGCGGACGCCGCGCGACCGTCCCCTGCCGCACGCGCTGAACCTGCCGCACGGCTTTTACATGCCCATCTACGTCGACCCGACCTCGCCTTTCGTGTTGCGACGAGAAGGGGGTACCCTGTACCTGTATGTCGACGAGCTGAGGCTGTTCCCCGTCGAGTACGAGGCGCGCCCGGCCTTCTACTCCAAAGTCACCAGCGCAGGTGTGCCGATGCCGCACGTCGGCTCGCACCGACTCCAGCGGCAACTGCTGGTGGAGTACAATGCCTACTGCCATTTCTTCGCGCAAAAGAAGGCGTGCATCTTCTGCGGCATCGTGGCCGAGCGGTCGCTGCTGCCGGCGCGGTACAACAGCTACTTTGGGGCCAGTCCGGCCGAGGTGGCGGAGGTGGTGGAGGCAGCGTACGCGGAAGGCGTGTGCACCGAGATGCAGGTCACGGGCGGGGTGCTGCCCAATCGGGCCGAGATGCCCTATTTCCTGGAGGTGGGTCGTGCGGTCAAGGAGCGGCTGGGCGTCGACGTCATTCCCGGCAGCCAGGCGGTGCTGGCGCCACCCTCAAGCCCGCGGGAAATAGAGGAGCTCAAAGAGGCGGGTTGGCAGGGAGTTGCTTTCAACGTGGAGATCTGGGACGAGCGGCTGTGGCCCGGCATGGTCCCCGGCAAGGCAGCGCTGATGCCCCGAGAGCGCTGGCTGGAAGCGCTGGAGTTCGCGGTGCAGGTCTTTGGCAGGGGAGAGGTGGCCTCGGTCATCGTCGCCGGGCTAGAGCCCAAACGATCCTTCCTGGCGGGCGTTGAGTGGCTGGCGCAGCGCGGCATCTACGGGGTGCCGATCCCCTGGGCGCCGGTGCCCGGCTCGGAGCTGGAAGGCCACCAGACGCCCACGGCGGCATGGCACCTGGAGGTCGTGGTCAAGGCGCTGGACATCTGGGAGAGGTATCTGCTGGATGCCCAGCGCCACAGCTCCGGGGGTCTTCACTACGCCGACCTGGCGCGGATGCGCCAGAGCCTGGCGCGCGACCGGGAGAGGCATACGGGGCGGGATTGGTCCAAGGACCTGCGGCATGTGCTGGCGGTGGAGGGGAAGCTGCCGGAGGTGTAGGGGCGGGTCAGGCTCAAGGGCGTGCTGGCGATGAATGCCGTCCCTATGCTAAACTGATGTTGAATCAGAATGCCGGCGTAATGAGTCGGCGGCGAATCCGCGTGGCCAAGGTGAGAGGATGAATCGATCTCAGGATTGGCTGGATCAGGCGGAACGCGATCTCAGCCGTGCCAGGCTGGATCTGCAGTACGAATTCTGGGAGTGGGCCTGCTTCACTTCACAACAGGCGGCGGGGAAAGCTGTGAAGGCCCTGCTGATGAGCCGGGGTCACAGCGTCTGGGGTCACGCCATCACCCCTATGCTGCGCGCACTGACAGAGCCAGGCGTTCCGGTGGCTTTGATCGAGTATGCCCAGCTATTGGACGCGCACTACATCCCGACGCGCTATCCAAACGGATTCGCCGCCGGCAAGCCAGCGGACTACTACAACGCGCCCAAGGCCCAGGAGGCTCTCGATGCTGCGGGTGAGATCGTGCGGTTCTGTAAAGATCATCTCCATCGATCGAGCTGAGCTGATGGCCAGGCTGCGCCAGATTGCCAGCCGCGTCTGCGCCGACCACCGGGAAGCAAGCTCAGTGCGTATGTTCGGCTCCATCGCCCGCGGTGACCACGTCGGCACCAGCGACGTGGACGTCCTGATCGTCCTGCGCGGCGCCGAGTCGTGTGACGAATTGGAGCAAACCCGCCTGTTCTACCCCTACTTCGATCTGCCGATCGGCGTGGACCTGCTGGTGTGCACAGAAGACCAGGTTGCCCGCCGGCTGCAGGAGGATCCCGCTCTCCGCCGGCTATGGCAGGAGAGTATAGTGCTGTGCGCCAATGTCTGAACCACTGATTGACGCAGATTACGGGATTGCGCAGATTATGATGAGGCAATGGCTAGCCTGTGAAACAATGGCGATCACGGATCACAATCGAGCCGGGCAAGCG